>JALWGO010000333.1:2388-5998 GCA_027038805.1 Thermoprotei archaeon | reverse complement strand
TATTTGCGGCAGGCCTTAAGCCAGTTATCTTTTCTGATTACTTCTAACGCTCTTTCAGCATCGATTACACGTATTCTACGCAATGCGTTGACATAGTCTCTGATACGGCTCTGGCTTATACCCTGTTTCTCCCGCAACCATTTCTCGAAGAGCGTTAACTTGTCCTCAAGAATTGATATAACTGGTAGACCCGTCTTGGCCTGATAATACCTAGCCCGTATCCGATATAACAAGTTAATGATCTCTTCCGCCTTACCAGGGCGGCGCTCCAACCAGGCTGAGCTACGGCGGCAAACCCCTCGTTCACATTCTAACACGTCAAAGGCTAGATTAAATAGTTTTTCCAATAAGGATTCCAGACTACATTTCTTTCAGCTATTTTTGGTCTACGTGTTTAATTGTTCTTATATGAGAGCCCTCTTATCTGGTTCACGTTACTGTATCCTTTCTCAACAAGGTATTTGGTGAGCCCTTTGAGTAGTTCTTTGACTATTTTTATGCCGTGTAGGTATATTGTGCTATGTATTCCTACTGCCCATGCACCAGCTAGGATCATTTCTACTAGGTCTTTCCACGTGCTAACGCCTCCTGTCCCTATTATTGGTATGGATGGGTTATCCTTGGCTGCTAGGTAGACTTTGGCTAATGCTATGGGTTTTATTGCTGGCCCGCTTAGTGCTCCTAGTCCATTGCTTGTTTTTAGTGCTGGTCTACCCGTTCTATAATCTAGTACGAGAGCGGGGCTTAACGCGTTGGATAAGTGTATTATTCTTGCTCCAGACTCATAGAGGCGTCTAGTGAATAATGCGGGATCGAGTATTAGAGGAGATAGCTTAACGGATAAGGGAACATGGATTTCCCGGGATACACGCCTAGTTATTTCTTCTAGTACCTCTATGTTTAACCCCTTTTCTAAGATCTCTCTAATTACTGGTGCTGAGAGGTTTAACTCTACTATAGAGCAACCCAAGCCCTCTAGCCTGCGTGCTAGTTCTATCATATCTTCAACTCGCTCCTCAACACAGCTACAGATAACCCTAGAATCAAAGCGCTCAGCTAAGTCAATGATTCTTAATAATTCTCCCTCAACACTATTTAAGCCGTGTCTAACACCATACGCGTTCACGAAGCCATAAGGAAGACGAATGATGAATGGTGGGGGATGAGAGCTTAGGGGTCGTAGCCCAATTGACCCGAATACTACTCCTCCAACACCCTGCTCTATTGCTTTTATTAGGATATCCCAGCTCGGTACCCCACCCGATATTACTAGAGGGTTCTTGAAACGTATCCCGCCCAGCTCTATGCTTAAGTCTGCATTCATATTATCACGTTACCTGAATTTACTTGAGAGTCTTTGTTATAGGTGAGAGACTTAAGTGATTTAAGTTATTCGCTTTTTGCCGTAAGAGTTTTTAGGCAGTTGTCTACTCCCATAATAACTAGAGCTCCTCTAGGCTGATATGTTATGTGCATGGCTAGAAATGACATAAGTCTAATACAGCTCAGATACCTTGAACGCTTCTATAAATGGCTTGGATGGAACGATAAACTAGAACGCGTAAAGAATATTCTGTCCAAGTGGCGTTAACATAGAATAAATTTAAACATACTATTAACACAACATGATTTTTCCTCTTACCTGGTTCCGAGAACTAGAGAGATAGATTTATACCAGTGGATTCCTTCTACTAAGTTTATGCTAAGACATGGCAAGGATATAATGTAACCCGGTGTATTAGAGTTGATGCTGGCTTCATGGGGACTATTAGCAAGCATTATTCGGCGCTCAGAAATAGTATTGGAAGTTATCGATATACGCGATCCAATTAGTACTCGTAGCCGCCGTCTTGAACGAATGGTTGAACGCATGGAGCGAGAACTAATACTCGTGCTAAATAAAGCCGACCTCGTTCCAAGAAATGTTGCTGAGAAGTGGAAGAAGCTTTTCAGTGGAGAAGGCTACCACGTCGTCTACATGGCTGCACGAGACCATAAGGGGACACGTGTGTTGAGGAGAACTATTAAGAGCCTTGCACCCGGGTTCCCCACTATTGTAGCTGTTGTAGGATTTCCTAAGACAGGGAAATCGACTATTATCAATGCTTTGAAAGGCAGGCATAGTGCTTCAACAAGCCCCATACCCGGGAGCCCCGGATATACTAGGCATGCTCAACTCTATAAGATAGAGCCAAAGATATACATGATAGATACCCCGGGAGTCATACCAGTTGAAGGGGGAGAACTTGAATCTGTTATAAGAGGTAAGCCGCCCGAGGAACTAAAAGATCCTGTGAGACCAGCTATGATGCTCCTTGAAAAAGCGTTAAAATACAATCCCTACGCAGTGCTTGAAGCCTATGGGATAAAGGAGAAGAACCCCTACCGTATACTTGAGATAATAGCTATTCACCGTGGATGGCTCTATAAGACTACAAAAGAGCCCCTTGTAGAGGAAGCGGCAAAAACCGTTATCCGCGACTATCATAGGGGTAAACTATTATTCTATGTACCGCCAGAGGAATACTTATCACAGCACTAGATCCTTAAACAACATGTTTTTGTAAATAAACTAGTTGAAGAAATATTGGTATTACCTACTCTTTTCGTGAAATTTTTATGCGCTCAACAACTCTATTTAGAAACGCAAATATATGTTAAAACCGTTTAGAGTTGATGGAGGCGCATCGTTCTTGTCGGAAGAAAACATTGAGATCTCCTGGATGGTTGGAGGTCCAGCTGGCGCTGGTGTTATGAGGACTGGACAAGTATTTGCTACAACACTAATCTACATGGGCTACTACGTCTTTGGAACAAACGAGTATCCCAGCCTTATACGCGGCGGCCACAACATGTACAAGATATACGCTAGGCTCGGGGAAAGAGTGTATTCTCAACTGGATAAAGCAGACCTATACCTAGCATTAGATAAGCTAGCAGTTGAGAGACGCCTAGACGAGATACGAGAAAACGGGATACTAGTATACGATTCCGACGAGGTGAGGAGACTTGAGAAGAAGCGAGACGACCTATACTATTTCCCAGTACCCATGAGGACTATTACACGTGAGCTAAAGGTCCCAGTAGTCACGCGTAATATGGCGGGTCTAGGTGCTTCAGCATGTATTCTAGGAATACCCTTTGAATACGTTGAGAAGGCTATTAGGAGGATACTGCCACGATATATTGATGAGAACATTAAGGTAGCTAGAAGAGGCTACGAGTACGCTGAGGAGCATTATAAGGGAGAAAGACCGAAACCCTTGAAGACAGGAGAGTATAAGCCAAAACTCTTCATTGACGGAAACTCTGCTACAGCCATAGCCGCTATAAAAGCTGGCATGAAGCTTCTCGCAGCATATCCAATAACACCTCAAACCCCACTACTAGAATACGTTGCCCAACACGCCGACGACTATGGAGTAGTCGCGATACAAGCCGAGCACGAGATAGCGAGTATACTAATAGCGATAGGAGCAGGCTACGCGGGGGTAAGAGCTATGACCGCGACTTCGGGTCCCGGGTTATCATTAAAGACTGAGAGCATAGGATTAGCCGCTATGGCTGAAATACCATTAGTCATAGTCAATGTTCAACGTCAGGGGCCAAG
>JALWGO010000333.1:0-2378 GCA_027038805.1 Thermoprotei archaeon | reverse complement strand
CGAAAACACTATCGTTGTATTGGCTCCAGGAGACGTCGAGGAGGTATTCTACTATATACCGGAGTCCTTCAATATCGCGGAAAAATACCAGCTACCAGTAATAGTCTTGCTAGACAAATATTTAGCCGAATCCCATTACACGCTAGACGCTATAGATTATTTAAGAAACGTTAGAATAGAGCGGGGACCAATACTCTCGGAAAAAGACATAGAGGAGATGAAGAAGCGTGGAGAAGAATATCTACGCTACAAGATAACTGAGACAGGTGTTTCGCCGAGAATAATACCCGGGACGAGAGGGGCATTATTCCGCTGTGAGGGAAGCGAACACGATGAACACGGCTACTATACGGAGAAGCCAGAGAGAGTAACAGCTATGTGGAGGAAACGTTTCCGTAAACTGGAAACACTGTTAAAAGAACTACGTGAGCGAGAGTTCCCCCTAGTAAAATACTATGGCTATCCGCCTGAAGAGGCTGATGCAGTACTAGTTATATGGGGCTCGGTTAAGGGCCCAGTATTAGAAGCCCTGAGAATACTGAGAAATGAGTACAGGTTAGGTGTACTACAAGTAGTGTTGATGAAACCCTTCCCAGATAAAGAAGTATTAGACATCTTAACAAGGGCTAAACAGGTAGTAGACGTTGAGAACAATTATACCTCGCAACTAGCCCGCCTTATTCGGGAGGAAACAGGCTACTATATTGAGAAGAGGATAAACAAGTATGATGGAAGACCCTTCAACCCAGTTGCTCTTTCAAAACAGTTACGTGAGGTGATAGGCTAATGCCCCATAAGCCAGAAGACTATGATTCACGTAGATGGATTCAATGGTGCCCCGGCTGTGGAAACTATGCGATACTAGTAGCTTTCCGCCAAGCATTAGCAGAATTAGACCTTGACCCCGAGGACATAGTGGTTATAACAGGTATAGGATGCTATGGACGTATGAACAACTATGTAGTAGCCAACGGGTTCCACGTAATCCATGGGAGACCGATACCCGTTGCAACAGGGGTAAAGCTAGCCAACCCCAGGCTTACGGTTTACGCCTTTAGTGGAGATGGAGACGCCTATGCCATAGGTATAAGTCATCTACCCCACGTAGCCCGACGCAATGTTGGTATAAAATTGATTGTACACAACAACGCCGTCTACGGATTAACCAGGGGACAGGTCTCACCTACCAGCCCTAAGGGCATGAAGACTAAGACTACTCCTAAGGGGGCAATAGTAGAGCCCATAAACCCCATAGCACTAGTCCTAGCAAGTGGTGCAACATTTGTTGCCCGCGGCTTTGCTGGAGACATACAGCACCTCAAGTACCTTATAGTAGAAGCCACCAAGCACCGAGGCTTTGCTTTCATAGACATACTGCAACCATGTGTAACATATAATTACATCTACACCTACCAGTACTTCCGCGAAAGAGTGTACAAGCTAGAAGAAACAGGGCACGATCCCACAGACTTTGCGGCCGCTTGGGAAAAAGCTTGGGAGTGGGGTGACCGGATCCCGATAGGCATATTCTATCGTAGAGAGGATAAACCAGCACTAGAAGAACTATTGCCAGCTGTCAAGGAGAAACCATTGGTAGAACACGACTTAGAAGGCATTGATGTTAAAAAACTATTAGACGAGCACACAATCTAGCCCACAGCCCCTACTTCTATTTTGTCTTCAGATGACTTGCTAGGTATGCTTGGCGGAGCTTCTAAGACGAACTTTAACTCAACTCCTTTTCTTAACCCTTCTAATAGTTCTTGTCCGAGACTCGTCAGCACGTATACTTTGTATAAGCCCTTAGAGTATACTTTATCAATGAACCCGAAGAACTCGAGCAAGTGGAAGTAGGCTAGGACCCGGTAGCGTGGAATACTCGTCAATGATACTACGTCGCCTGGTCCTCTGGGCTTCTCCTCCAAGGCTTCTAGTATCTTCTTCAACTCATCGGCTACGTTCAAATCGGGCTACACCATTAGATAGGGGTCAGCATTACCAAGACTATATAAGGCTAGGGGCTAGAAGGACTCCACAGAAACCAATAACGGTGTTAAAGAAGCTCTAGGAGGAAGTTCCAGGTAAAAAAGTTAGAGTTAAGGATAGCAGAGAACAACCTCCTTACTCTTTTACCTCCTCTACGTGTATAATGCTTACTGGACAAGAGTTTGCAGCTTGCTCAGCACAGTCTTTTAACTCCTCCGGTATAATGCCCTCAGCAATATTGTTTGGATCAGGCCTCCATTTCTCCACAATCTGGCTCTTATTGTCATCCGGATTCATTTCGAAGACATCGGGACAGAGAGCTACACACACCATATCAGATATACACTGGTCTCTGTCTATCCAAACCCTGTATTTTGCCATAATCTTCTCAC
>JALWGO010000332.1 GCA_027038805.1 Thermoprotei archaeon | reverse complement strand
ATCCCTAAGAGAATACTAGATAATATCGAGATAGTTAAAAACGCTCAAGAAGAAGCCATAGATAAGATAGAGCCTGGAGTAAAAGCAGCTGAAGTAGATGCCCGTGCACGTGAAATCTTAAAGAAGGCGGGGTTATTGAAGTATTTTATACACGGACTGGGACACGGAGTTGGTATAGATGTGCATGAATCCCCATACTTGTCCCCAGGATCTAACGATATATTAGAGCCCGGAATGATAGTAACCGTTGAACCTGGAGTATACTTTGAGGGAGAATACGGTATTAGAATCGAAGATATGGTATTAGTAACTAAGAGTGGAAGAAAAGTTCTAACAAGTATAAGTAAGATAATACAAATATAAGTGAAACAATGAATATTAGTAGAATATATTACAATTAGTTGAGAGTTTGTCTAACCGCTTCTAATGCTTTTTCATACATCCTTTTCGTCCGCGCTACTATAACGTCTCCTACCATTACTACGTCCATTATTGTTGAATTAATATCAGACCCCTTAGAATCAGATACATAAGCTCCAAGTTCACGTGCTAGACCGAGCGCAGCCGCTACATCAACGTTTCTCAACCACCCTCTAATATCCATGAATAATTCAGCTCTACCTATTGCCGTGTAGACTATTTCTAGGCTTGCACAACCTAGACTACGTACTTTGACGTCTTTTGTTATATTCATAAACGTCTTAAAGACCCTGGCTCCTTCTCGGGATTCAAAGTATCCTAATAATACGTTTCTTCCCACAAAGTATTTCTCGTTAAAGGCTATGCGTGATCCTCCGTAAAATACGCCTCTTCCGCGAGCAAAAGAGAAGACGTTGAATCCTGGTATAATAGGTGCTATAGCTCCAGCTATTATATCAGATAACATTGCATCCTTCTTATATGGTGCAACTGCTATGCTAACGGCACTCCACGGAACACCTATTATGTAATTGGTACTCCCGTCTAACGGGTCAATAACATAGATTAGCTGTGGCTTATCACCAATAGTGATTGCTCCTCTCTCTTCGGTTACGACTAATGCGTGGAACCCTGTGTTTTTAATCATATCTAGTACATAGTCTTCTGCTATGATATCTATTCTTCTAGTAGTATCACCTAGTTTTTGCCTAGCTACTATCTCGTCAAGTCTCTCGCCAACAAGATCTCTTAATAAACCAGCTGTCTGCCCACTTATTCTCTCAACAATACGGCGGAGTTCTTCTGCATTAATGCTCATAAACTATCTCACCTACTCTATTGCCTCGTGCAAAACGTATTATGTATTCGATGGCTTTCTCTGCTGCTTGTTTAACTAGTTCTCCTGGAACCCTGGGAACACCGCAAGCAACTACTAGTACACGTTTTGTATCATTTCTAACCATTGTATACTTACTATCTCGGTGGGGATACAAGTGTAGTATCTTCTCCTCATCTGCAAGAACTGGTATACCTTCTTCTAGGACTTCTGTTGATCCGCCTATAGGCTCGAATATCTCACCACGTTTCGATAAACGTAATACTAGAGAACCCTTGATTCTATCTAAGTCGTATATCCCTATCGGTACTAGGGTTTCCACACTAGCAAAATTACCGGCATCAACAACGTTATTTATTAATGGCATTGAACTAGACCTCAGTATTCTTCTTAAGAGGGCCTCACTACTAGGTCTTGTCTTAGTCGGATCTATACCTATTCTCCAATAGAAGTCTCTATAGGCTCTTATTATAGGATGCTCCTTTAGTCTCTCAATACTATACTGCTCTCGTATTTTCGATATCAATTGTTTAGCGTATTCTTTAACATCTACTCTATTCTTCTCAACAACAATGCTCTCAACGATACCGTATGCTATGTGTATACCTAGCTTCCTAGCCCCATTATCAATCCTTATCCTAACGATATTCAAAAGATCTCTCCTCCAATCAACTATGATTCTTACTTAAGATTTTAAAAACTTCCCAACAATACAGTTTTCT
>JALWGO010000331.1 GCA_027038805.1 Thermoprotei archaeon | reverse complement strand
TGCTTGACCTCTCTTCTCGTTGTTTAAACCTCTCCCCAGTCCTCCAAAGAGTCTTCCCAGACAATTGTCGCATAGGGGATGATTTTCGAGAATCTCTAGTACCTTCTCTATTATCGTTCTCTGAGCCATGGTTTTATACCTTGTTCTATTCTATCAATTAAGTAATTAAATATTATTATTTTCTGACTAGTACAGTAGTTATAGCTGAACCCTACTTGAACTGTATTATTTGCCTTGACTACTGGTGTACTTGTCCCGATATATAGTGCTTGTGGATCTTTGTCTCCATAATGTTTTACTGCATCTACTATGTTTAGACCCTTGCCAGTGACTTTGTATAGAATATATGCTGTATAGTTTACCCCGTTTTCTTTTAATACTATACCATATCGCGTCCTCTTCTTTATTGCAGATTTTATTAGGCCGCACATCGACTCATAATCTGGCCTCAGATTCTTAACAGTTCTACCATCAACTACTAAGACTCTACTCTTACTTCCATGTTGGTGTAGTATTAGTATTGCATCCTTTCGGATATTATGAGAGAGTAGAAGAGATGCAGATATTATTGGTGCTATTATCTTACAATCATTTAATGATTCTACTTCTACTTCTATTATCCTAGCCAAGACTTGGGAAACCCTTAAATAAGTTCTTGAGTTTTCTTCCACGCTTTAGTTGACGGAGCATTTTCTTTAGTGTAAAGTACTGGTTAAGTAGCTCCTTTACGTCTTCTACCCTTACCCCTGCTCCAATGGCTATTCTACGGATACGTGAACGATCTATTATTTCGGGGTGATCTAGCTCCTCATATGTCATCGAGTTTATTATTGCCAGCCACTTATTCATTTTCTCTTCACTCATTTTGAGCTGCTCATCTCCAAGGTTCATGAATGAAAATCCAGGGATCATTTCTAATACTTTTCTTAGCGGACCCAGCTTCTTCATTCCGATTATCTGGTGATAAATGTCCCTTAGTGTTAGTTTACCCGAAAGCATTGCTTCAAGTCTTTTCTGTGCTTCAACTAGTTCCTCAACTTTCTTAACTCTCTCCAGGAGTCCCTCTATATCCCCTAGACCTAGTAGTCTTGCCACAAATCTTCTCGGATTAAAGACTTCTAACTCATCTATTTTCTCGCCAGTACCAACAAACTTTATCCGGGCTCCAGTAGCGGCTATAGCTGATAATGCGCCTCCACCCTTTGCCGTACCATCTAGTTTTGTTACAATAATACTCCCTATGGGTGTTGCTTCATGAAATCTTTTAGCTAAGTCAAAGGCTTTTTGACCTATTGCAGCATCTATTACTAGCACCACTTCGTCTGGTTTTATCGCTTCAGCCGTCTCTTTCATCTCTTTTAAAAGGTATTCTTCCTCGCCATAGCCGTGACGACCAGCTGTATCAACTATTATTATATCGAATTTCTTGTTTAGGAAATATTCCGCGCCTCTCTTAGCTAATCCTACTGCATCCTTACTTCCAGGTTCGCCGTATACTGGTATCCTTATTTTCTCACCGAGTTGCCTCAACTGGTCATAAGCCGCTGGACGATAAACGTCTGCTGCAACTAATCCAACACGATATCCCCGTTCTTTATAAAAGAGAGCAAGTTTTGCGGCTGTTGTTGTTTTACCACTGCCTTGGACTCCTACAAGTAATATTATGTATGGTGTCTTAGGAGGTGTTACACGGGGTTCTACGTCTCCACCAAAGAATTCTGAGAGAACATCATATACTATTTTTACGAACCAGTCCCTACGACTAATACCTGGTGGAGGTTCTTCCTCTAATGCCTTCCTTTTAATCTTTTGAGATAACTCGAAGACTAATTTTACATTAACATCTGCCTTTATAAGAGTCCTCTGAAGATCACGTATGAATTCATTTACCGCCTTCTCATAGCTACTAGTACTTCTAAGAAACTTCTTTAATCCTTCACGTAGTCCCTCTAGACCTAACACCAATCCCACTACACCCTTCTCTGGGATTCCCTATTCTCTCGCAAGTATTGTAGATTACTCTGAGCATAAAGATATTGTATACAAAGATTATAAGAGTACTTCAAACTACTCCGACACACCAGCAACTTAGAAATTTGCTGATACAGAGCTACGGATTTCGATCTTGCATTAAAAACCAATAGATCCTAAAAGGGTGTTCGGATTAAGGGTGTGTTATAATCTTGAGAACTCTATGCAAGAGGCCCACATGTTATTTTTATCCATAGTGTTGAGTTTAAGGGAAGCCTTGATGTTTGGCGGGCCCGGGGGGATTCGAACCCCCGACCACTGGCTTCCCCGGGAAGAACCCGTTGCCTTCAGCGGTTTACGGCCCCTTTAGGAGGCCAGCGCTCTGTCCTGGCTGAGCTACGGGCCCGTTCCTTGTGTTTAGTTAAGGTGGAGTAGTATAAGTCTTTCTAACCCATTCCTCCATTTACAAGTTTGGAGAGCACATGGAATCGAATAAGAGGAGGAATGGAAGATTCTTCCATATCCTCATAGTTATGGAATAGCTATTTATGGATAGAATAGTATCGGTTTTTCAAAAGTTCTTGCAGCTTCTAATCTTTTCTTGTTCTCACGTTTCTCCTTTTCTTTCATACTCTACACCTTAGCACTAGTATATTAACAAGAGACTGGTTAACCACTCTGGGTTTTTATAGGTTACGGGTAACTGGTTACGATATTTGTCGAATCCTGTTATTTGTGTACGAATACTAGAACGCTTTGTTCTAATGATAGCTCTAAAACACTCGGCAACATACTACTATGCCGGTACAAATATTCGTGGTGTTGATATGGGTGTGGTATCTAGACGTGATATACTTGGTTTGTCCATAGGGCTTGCTTTAGGGATATTATTACTAGTCGTAACCAGTATAGTATTAAATCAGCCATTGTTTGGTGTAACCTGGACTCCTCGCCAAGAATACTACCTAAGGATAGACCCGGCTTATATATACTTAAGAGTTGAGAATATCTCAAATAATACACCATTACTAAGAGGTAAAACCCTCATATGGTATATTATAATAATTAGAATAGAAAATCCATATAACAATACTGTTGAGCTTAGAACCGTTGAAGCACACTTACCTGAGAATGTGTTTATAAGTAATTGTGGAAAACAAGGAAAAAACATTACTGCAACTATTACAATAGGAGCTAATAGAACTAGAGAGGCCCAAAAAGAGGTTTTCAGTGTTTCGGGAAATGTATTATTTGATGCATGGATCAATAAGACTATTTGTGGCTACGGATTCTCAAACGATCTCTTAAGAGATAGTGCTAAAAGAGTATTTGACCGCAGCACACAGTATTGGATAAATGGCGGTGATCCGAGATTTAATCACTTATACGTGGTAATTACTGGTGTGACAGAGCTGCCAACCCCCTGGAAATATAGACTACAAGAGCTACAAAAACCACAATACCTAGTCCTAGCCGCTAATGGAAGAATGACAAAGACTAATGATCTTGTAGAGGCCTTAAAGATAATGACTATAAACTTAACACGAATTGACGCAAATACATATGTATACGACGCTATTCCCAAGGGATTAGGCTTCGACTTAGAGGGAACACTGACAATAAACACATATTATAATGGGACGTGGCCATGAAAAACAATGGCAATGCACACCAGCTTCAAGCAACGACGCTGAGAATATACCTATACTTACTCGACCAAAATAGACCTCAAGGGCCTAGAGAGATTACTAGAGCATTAAACCTAAGCAGTCCAAGTATAGCATATTATCACCTAAGAAAACTAGAAGAACTAGGACTAGTTAAGAAAACATCGGAAGGATACATAGCCCTACCAGGAGCCAAAATAGAAGGATACATAACGCTAGGTAAGAGAATATTACCAAAACTGAAGTTCTACGCACTAATATACACAGGCATACTTATAGTAGAACTCACAGGATTACTGATTACTATATTAAATAGGCAGGTACCTAAACCAGAACTACTAATCCTAATAGCATTAACGCTAATAACCATAGCCATACTAGCAAAGGAATCAAAAAACAGCATAAAATTCAGGTAAACGCTTATAAACCGATCCACAAGTAATCTAAACCCGCTAGCCGCGCCGCGGTAGTATAGCCCGGCCTAGTATGCGGGCCTGTCGAGCCCGTGACCCGGGTTCAAATCCCGGCCGCGGCGCCACTAAACTAGATAACTACTCCTTATAATGTGATGAACCATTATTTAATACTCAATTGGCTTAGATTTGGTGATAGGGTTTTTATGTGATTGTGTACACTCTTGTGCGTGGGGTATTAATTATGAGTAAATCATATGCAACTCTAGGCGAACTAAAGCCCGGTAGCTTTATAATAATTGACGGGGAGCCTTGCAAGATCGTTGAGATGAGTAGAGCTAAGACGGGTAAACATGGAAGCGCTAAAGCACATGTGGTAGCTATAGGCTTGTTCACTGGTAACAAGAGAACTATGGTCGCACCAGTAGATACACGCGTAGAAGTACCCATTATTGATAAGAGGACTGGCCAGGTAATAGCTGATATGGGTGACATGGTACAAATAATGGATCTTGAAACCTATGAGACGTTTGAAATAGAGAAACCCAAGGATGAGGAACTAGCATCTAAGCTAAAACCAGGCATTGAAGTAGAATACTGGGTTGTACTAGGACGCAGAATAATTATGAGAACGCGTGGAGCTTAATTACCAACATATCTAATATTATAGAGTTTTTAGAAATCAAACAGATTTTCTCTTCCACTACCTATCATGGAATAAATAATATCTTCTCCGCGTACCCGTTTTATCCAGCTTTAACGGCATCATTAACGTCTACTGCATCCCACTTTAAACTATACCTTACTTTAAGATGAGCTCTCTATAATTGATTGCTGAAAAGCAGTCGGAGCCTTGCTGTTTTTGGTGCGGGGGGTGGGATTTGAACCCACGCAGGCCTACGCCAGCGGATCTTAAGTCCGCCCCCTTTGTCCAGGCTCGGGCACCCCCGCACCTGGGATGCTTATGTGTTATGTGCTTGTATCTGCTGTTTTATAGTGTTGTTGAGTGTGTTAATAAAGCTTGTTTGGTTTGGGTTTATATTGTATTGTGGCAGCCTATGTGTTGTGGGCTGTTTGGTTATGGAGAGGTTTTTCCGATATGATAGGGAGGTTTTAGATAGTATTGGTAGGGTTACACATGTGGAAGACTTCTTGAGGAGTATTAGGGTTCCTGGTAGACGGTATTATGTTAGAGTTAACTTGTTGCGTATTTCTAGGGGAGAGTTTATTGATTTGTTGAAGAGCCATGGCGTAGAGGTTTATGGTGACGAATTCTTAAGTGAAGCTATATGGTTTCCAGTTAAGGGACCCTTTAGGGTTCCAGTTGTGGATAAGGTTGTTGTTGCGGACAAGTATGCTGCAGAGAGTGTGTATCTTGGTGCTGATCTTTTTGCTCCTGGTGTTGTTAGTGCTGTAGGTGTAAGGAGAGGAGATGAGGTCAACGTTATTTCAGTCAATGGAGATCTCGTTGCCTATGGTATTGCGGAGATAAGTGGCGACGAAATGGTTTCAAGGAAAAAGGGGTTAGCTGTACGTAATCTTGTATCAGTTTACCGAGTACCTAGTCTTAGACGTATAACTGGAATACGAGAAGACTGGTTTTATGAGCAGAGCTTTCCCGCTATGCTTACTTCAAGAATACTTGATCCCCAGCCTAGTGAAGTTATAGTTGATATGTGTGCTGCTCCTGGAGGAAAAACAAGCCATATAGTAGAACTCAGTAAAGGGGAGGCGATAGTCTATGCTTTTGATCACTCTAATACACGTGTCAAGAAGTTAAAGGAAACTTTAGGCAGGCTGGGATACTTAGATAGAGTTAGAGTACTAAAAGCCGATTCACGTTATCTAGATGTAGATTTCCCGCACCTTAGAGCTGATAAGGTATTACTCGATCCCCCATGCTCTGCGTTGGGGGTTAGACCTAAACTTTATGATGAGAAGAAATATAGCGATATCTTAAATAATAGTCGTTATCAACGCCAATTCATTAAAGTTGCTTACCGCTTATTAAAGCCAGGAGGCATATTAGTATATTCAACTTGTACTATAACCATTGAGGAGAACGAAGAAAACATAGAATATGCTTTAAGCCTAGGATTCCAAGTAGACGAGATATGGAGACCCTTCGGCATGACTGGTGTAAAAGACTATTGGTTCTCAACTAGTCTATTAAGATTCCTACCAAACATCCATGATATGCCCGGCTACTTTATAGCACGACTAGTGAAACCTTAATGCCTTATTCTTCTGGCTAAAGGAAACCCGCATCTCGGACAAGTAGTAGAATTCGTTATACCCCTCCAACCACAATTCGGGCAATAGACCTCATACTTTCTCATCTCCTTTATACCAATAGTTTTTACAGCCATAAATACTAGGTTCAGGTACAAGGCAGTATTCTGAACAGAATAATCATCTGATACCAATATTACTTCGTAGCCTTTGCGCTTAAACCAATAAGCTAGCGCTAAAACACTAATATCAGCACCTGATAAACGGTTAAGTTCCCCGATTTCACCAGCCTTCCTAGCCACCTCTTCAACTGCTTTCTTAGGAGGACCTACTACTTCTAGCTTGTTTGACACTAATGCTAGTTCAAGTATCCTCTTACTATATTCGTCTCTAATTTCCTCAATTATTTTAGGTGTTGTATAATGTTTGCCTGGAAGCGATAAAGGCATTCCGGCAAAGATACCACTTGCATCATGTACGAATATTCTTCTCTTCCCCCTACTATCTTCTCTCAAAGACCCGCTCATATATCGGTAGCCTCTGGAACCTTATCACTCTAACAGGTGTTGGAGCCTTAGTAATAGTAACTATTTCTCCGGGATCAATATCTATCGAGTATTGTCCATCTATTAATAGTCTTGCCCGAGGCGAATCGCTCCTTATAGCTACTTGTACAATTGCTGTTGGCGGAAGAATTATTGTTCTTAGGTAGAGTTGCAGTGGATTAAGAGGTGTAACTATTATTGACTGTACTTCAGGGTCAACTATAGGTCCTCCAGCCGATAATGAGTACGCTGTAGAACCTATAGGAGTAGCAATAATTATGCCGTCGCCGTCTAGAGAAAATAGTGGTTCTCCATCCTTGAATACTCTAAGTCTAACAACTTTAAAATCTGGTTGGAGAAAAGCTACTTCATTTAAAGCATAGGGTAGTTTTGTATTCCTACCCTCTATTTTCACTTGGAGCCTCATATAGCGTACTATCATATACTTACCGTCCAATAGGTCCCTTATACGAGCCGTTACCTCGTAAGGATTTACATCTAATAGGAATCCCCTCCTCCCTAACCTGATAGTCATAATTGCTGGCTGACGATCTCCTAATAGTTGGACGGTTCTTAAGAATGTACCATCACCGCCAACTACAACTACAACATCTGGTGTCTCACGAGTCAAATCAAATATCTTATCAGAACCAATATAACTGGCTGCAATCGGGTCAAAGAATACTTCTATACCATTCTCGCTAGATGCTTTTAATATCTCAAATAATATCTTCGATATGGACTTATCTCCTGGTTTAGCTACAACGCCTATCTTCAATGCATAAACCCTTATACCTATCTGTAAATGGTTTCAGACCATCCCTTTATCTAATACTGTCTTGTAAACCTATTTTAGGTGTTGCATAAATGATTTACTGTGTAAAGACCAGTATTAGCACGCATAAGCACGTTATAGAACAGTTGGCAAGAAAATGCCTTATAAATCCTCGTTATAAGATAGAATGCATCAAAGATTATTGTCTAATACCATTGAAGAACACACTTAATGGTTTAAAACACAATAATATAATTATAATTGATTGCTCTCCTCCTCAAAATAATTTTAGAGGAAAAAATCTAAGAAACATAGTGAAAGAGTACTTGGGAGAAGAGGTAGCGGGCAAGGTTCCTAGATCATATGATATTATTGGTGAGGCCATTATAATACAGCTTCCAGAAGAACTTAAAGATTACTATTGTTTCATATCTGACTTACTATTAACGCTACATCCTAACGCGAAAACAGTGTATCGAAGAGCAAGCGAGACAAGAAGTGAATATAGAATTAGAGATCTAGAACACATAGGTGGCATGAAGATAACAGAAACTATTTACCGTGAGCATGGGTTATCTTTTTATGTATTATTGGGACTAGTATATGTTAACCCTAGTTTTAGTTATGAACATAGATTGATAGCAGAGATGGCGGAGAATGGAGAGAAAGTGCTTGACATGTTTGCTGGTATAGGAGGATTTACACTAAATATTGCTGCAAGAAAAAAGACTAGAATACTAGCTGTAGACATAAATCCATGGGCCGTTTACTGTGGCCTACGAAGTATAAGTTTGAATAGAAAGAACATAAAGAGTGAAGTAATATATGCTAACAGCGATATTACATTTCTATCAGAGTATATTAGAAGAGACTATTTTAATAGAGTCATTATGAATTTACCATTGTATTCTATAGATTTCTTACCCCTAGCAACACGTCATGTGAAAAACAATGGCATTATACACTTTTATGGTGTGGAAAAGTCCCTGGATAGACTCGTGGAAAAGGTATCTGAAAAAATAGAGAGTCTCCTACCTAGTGTTCTATTAGAAGTAGTTGATGCTAGAAAGGTGCTAGAATACGCTCCATACAAGTATATTTATCGTATTGATTTGGTTATTCGTAAGGCTACAAATACTACATAGAGAAAAGATCCTTTCACTAAATCGTCTATTAATGAACGCGATAAATCTATTGCCGCTTTATTAGCATTAATCATGATTGTTGCATCATCTATATAAGAAGACTTTCTAATTATTATTCTGCGATCATCATTTAATACTAAGTCCTTAGACCCCTTGCCAATTACTACATCAACATTATTTCTAGTAATAAGCACAGCAATTATAACCGAATCATCTGCCCTCGCAATACGCTTAAACTCTTCTGAAAAATCTATCAATGCTTTATCAGCTTTAACACCTACAATACAGTCTCCGAGAGGCGTTAGATGATCATCTCGAGTTATCTCTATAGTTGACCTATGTGTAGCGCTTACATTAACGTGTCCACGGCTTTTTACTAGTTCCACTGCTATATTCACTTGACCGCCCATAAACACCTATACCAGTTTTTATCGTTGAAATACTAAGATTTAATCTTATATCGGATACTAAATAATAGGTCTTTAGAGAGGTGGCGTTGAGGACCATGAATTATAGATTCATTGAGGAACGTAAAAGACTAGTAGAAATGTTGAAGAGAGATGGTATTATAAGGAGTAAAAAAGTTGAAAGAGCGTTATTAAATGTGCCTAGAGAATTGTTTGTACCAGAAAATTATAGGGATCTAGCATATGCAGATACACCATTACCCATAGGCAAAGGACAGACCATAAGCGCACCACACATGGTCGCGCTTATGACGGAATTATTGAATCTTGATGAGGGCATGAAAGTTTTAGAGATTGGTACGGGATCTGGTTACCAAGCGGCTGTAATAGCAGAGATCGTTGCTCCAAAGAACTCGAAGAAGCTCGGTAAGGTAATAACAATAGAGCGCATTCCCGAATTAGCAGAATTCGCTAAGAGGAATTTAGAGAGAGCTGGATACATTGATAGAGTTAAGGTAGTGGTAGGTGATGGAACCTTAGGTTATCCTAAAGAAGCTCCTTACGACCGTATAATAGTTACAGCTGCCGCTCCTGATATACCAAAGCCGTTACTGGAGCAGTTAAAACCTGGTGGTCGCATGGTTATACCTGTTGGTAACAAGTATCTACAATACTTATATATAGTTGATAAGACCCCCTCCGGTAAAATAATTATAAATAAGGATATACCTTGTGTTTTCGTCCCCCTAATAGGCAAGTATGGTTGGAAGGTAAAAGAATACTTATATTGATCTTAAGTCTGATGGAATTGAGGTTTAGGTTAACGCGCACATATTATTTCTTAAACCATAAATCTAGTCCTAACTGTTTGCTTTTTATATGTTCACGATAAGCTGTTTTAAGCCTGTTTAAAGCGTTTCTCACTCTCTCTAGTGAGAAGTCATGTTCTTTTACAAGCAGTTCTATAACTGCGTTCTCATCTGGTTCTTTCCATTCTAGTTTGTAATCGTCGGTTACTTGTGGATTTAGGAAGTATTCTCTTATTTTTAACGGATCAATGGGGAATCCGTGTTTCGGTAATGCTTTCAATGCTTTTTCGAGGCTACCGTATGTTTTTATCATCTTCAATGCTGTTTTTGGACCTATCCCCTTTACTCCTTCAGGATTATAATCCGTTCCTAGGAGAATTGCTATGTCCACTAATTGTTCTCTAGTGATACCTAGTTCTCGTAATAGGGTGTCTAGTTCTATTAGTTCAGGCTTTACTTCAACATAAACATTTTTCCGGGGAAGCTTTCTTCTCCCTGTTATAGTTAGATTTCTCACAAGTCTAGGCGTACCAAAGAGTAATGAGTCGTAATCTTGGCTTGCTGAAGCATAAGCATCACCCTTCTGCGCTATGTATGCTGCTTGGGCTTCTCCCTCAGCTGGCGCTTGAACCCATGGTATACCCATAGCTGTTAGCAATTTTTTAGCATCTTCAACCATTGGTTCAGTCAACCTTGACGACATTTGTGCATAGCGTTTAGCTGCTTCTAGATCACCTTTTGACAAAGCTTCTTCGTATTTCCTTACTGCTTCCTCCTTTACCTTCTTTCTACGCTCAATCTCCATTTTCTTCAGCTCAGGAGGTTTACCGTCAAATACGTAAACTGGTTTTATACCTTGCTCCATTATATTTATCGTCCTGTAAAATAAGCCGCTAAGATGACTGGTTATTCTACCCTGTCTATCTTTTAGTGGTGTTCCATCGGGTTGACGTATTGCTGTCAAGAACTGATACAAAGCATTATAAGCGTCAATTGCTATTATTTTTCCCCTAAGCTCTTTTAATTCTATTACTCTTATTGCTTTCTCTGGTATGAGATCGCGTAAATTTACGCCCACAGGCAACACCTAGTTTATTAATTACATAATATTATTTTGCTTTTAACTTATATTTGCATTCTTCTTCCTAGGGGAGTTAGCTCTATTATTCTCACGTTTTCCTTTAATTGACGTACTAGAACTAGTCCTTGAATCTCTAAGGTTAGCAATGTTTTTAGGAATTGCGAGAACGATAAATCATAAGTTCTACGGAGTGCATCATATAATTCTTTGTCTTTAACTAATCCCCCTCTTGACTCAAGTATTCGTAGTATTTCTAAATGCAGTGGCCTAAACCGCCATACATTACTCATTTTTATCCATACCCCACTTTTAATTCGTTAGTAAAGAACTAGTGTCTTGTTATGTGTATACGTTAGGCCTTATATTTGTTCTTGGAAGTTGTTGTTTAGCTCTATTCTCCCACATTCTATACAATTGTATCATCTCAGGCGTTATAGAGGGTTTAACCCGCCTTAACGCTTTCTCAAAGTGTCTCATATATACTCTTCTAGTATTTATATCATCTCTTAGGGCAAACAGAGCAGCTTCTCTCACTAGATACTCCAAATCAGCGCCACTATAGCCCTCAGTTTTTTCCGCTATTAGTTCTAGGTCTACGTCGTCAGCTAATGGGACTGATCGTGTATGTATTCTAAGAATCTCTAATCTACCACGTTTATCTGGTGGTGGTACGTAGATTATCTTGTCAAATCTTCCTGGTCTTAGCAATGCTGGGTCAAGGATATCGGGTCTATTAGTAGCAGCAATAACAACAACGTTGTCGAGTCTAATTAAACCATCCATCTCTGTTAAAAGCTGGCTTACAACTCTCTCTGTAACATGAGTGTCGCTTCCGAGACCTCTCATAGGAGCGATTGCATCTATTTCATCGAAGAATACAATTGCAGGAGAATACTGTCTTGCTCTTCTGAATATTTGTCTTATTGCTTTTTCTGATTCTCCTACCCATTTGCTTAGTATTTCTGGTCCTCGAACCGCGATAAAATTAGCACCACTCTCAGTAGCAGCAGCCTTAGCCAACAAAGTCTTACCAGTACCAGGAGGACCAAACAAGAGAACTCCTTTTGGAGGCCTAATGCCTACGCGCTTGAATGCTTCCGGGTGTTTTAGTGGCCACTCTACAGCTTCCCTCAACTGCTGCTTAACATCCTCCAAACCACCAACATCACTCCAACGAACCTCAGGAACCTCAACATAAATCTCACGCATTCCGCTTGGCACTATTTCCTTATATGCTGCTAGGAAGTCCTCCATTCTAACCTCCATGTTTTCGAGAACATGCGAGGGTATCTTATCCGACGCTAAATCTATTTCAGGTAAATATCTTCTTAACGCATGCATTGCCGCTTCTTTTACTAGTGCCGCTAAGTCAGCTCCAGTATAACCATGCGTTATTTCTGCTAGTTTCTGCAGGTCTACGTCATCTGCTAGCGGCATATTACGTGTGTGTATTTGAAGTATTTCTAATCGTCCTTGTTTGTCCGGTAATGTTATCTCTATTTCTCTATCGAATCTACCTGGTCTGCGGAGAGCAGGATCTACGGCTTCAGGCCTATTAGTTGCTGCGATAATTATCACGTTGCCTCTGGCTTCAAGCCCATCCATTAATGCAAGTAGCTGGGCTACAACTCTTCTTTCAACCTCTCCTATTACTTCGTCTCTTTTTGGAGCTAAAGCATCTATTTCGTCTATGAATATTATTGCTGGAGCATTTTTCTTGGCCTCCTCAAATATTTCTCTTAGACGAGCCTCGCTCTCACCATAAAACTTACTCATAATCTCGGGACCATTAATAGCAATAAAGTGCGCTTCTGTTTCATTAGCAACAGCCCGAGCAAGCAAGGTCTTACCCGTGCCTGGCGGGCCATATAGTAGTACTCCTTTTGGAGGCTCTATTCCAAGGTGTTTAAAGAGTTCTGGATGCCTAAGCGGGAGTTCTACTAGTTCCCTAATTCTCTTTATAACGTGTCTCATACCTCCGATATCCTCGTAGGTTACCTTTGGTGTTATTGACCTCTCTACTGGTTTCTGTAGGATCTGTATTTGTGTTGAATTAGTTACCATAACTACTCCAGACGGCTTTGTCTGTACAACTATGAACGGTAATGGTTTTTCTAGAACGGGTACGAGTATTATATTGCCTTCAACAACCGGTTTGTCTATTAGTTTTCTACGCACATAACCTATGAAGCCTTGATCAGCCGAGGCTACGAAATCTGCTGGTGCAAGCCTGACAAGACTTGCTGGTTTAGCGTCTACTACCCTTACTATTACTCTATCTCCAATACTCACGCCCGCATTCTTTCTCATTAAACCATCCATACGTATTATCTCGAGACCCTCATCCTCAGGATAACCTGGCCACGCCTTAGCTGCTGTTATCCTACGTCCCTCTATTTCTATTATTTCTCCGGGACTTATATTCGCCCTCCTCATAATCATGGGATCAATACGCGCCCATCCTGTTCCAACATCTCTTTGTTTTGCTTCAACAACCTTTAGTATCAATTCCTTTTTTACTCGCTTACTTCTATGAGTAGTTGTCAATAAATACCCCCTTCTAAGTCTATGTAGTATCCTATGTATTATAGCTAGCTATTTATACCTTATATTTAACTTAAGCAAATACACAAATATTTGTTTAATATGAAGTAGTGTCTTCATAATATTTATTAAATAAAAGGATATTCCTCTAAGCATAGTTTAAAAACTCATTCTATGTAACATTTCTACCTCTACTTCACTTACTTTTTCAATACTCTTTATTATCTCTTCTAGTTTCTCAGTACCTCCCTCTTCGTCCTCGGGCATTAATATGTATAGTCTTAGGGCATTCAATCCAAACGCTATTGGAACAATATCATACCTCATAAGCTCGTATCCTTCGGGGAGTTTCTTTGAAACTTCGTCTACGATCTCCTTTTTTAAGTCTACATTTATATCTGTTGGGAGAACTTTCAATATAGCAAGTAGTTTTGCCATCTCTACTACCCTCTACTTTATGGTCCTTCAAACCCGCAATTAGGACACTTGTATTTAATTGTAAGCTTCCTACATTTATTACAACGCCATATTAACACTCTTCCACAATTAGGACAGTAGAATGCTACACCACGCTCTGTAGGTGATATTAGCCTACCACAGCTTGAACATGTCGGTGGTGTTGTTGTTTCTACTATTGCTGCTAATCTTACTCTAGTAGCTAATGCCATGACTCGTACCTCATCTTGTACTCTTCTGCGGGTCAAGTATAAGATTAATTTAGGATTAATAAATAGTTATGCTATCAAGAACTAAGGGGTAGACTATATGGAAGAATACAAGCAAGTAATCGTTGTTAGAACTGATTTAAAAATGAGCAAAGGTAAGCTAGCCGCACAAGTAGCACATGCAGCCGTTTCAGCTTTACTAGAAGCATTAAAGTATAAACGAGAATGGGTTGAGAGATGGATTGAGCAGGGACAAAAGAAGGTAGTCTTAAGGGTTGAATCAGAAAAAGAACTAATAGATATTTATGAGAAAGCACAGAGAAAAAATCTCCCCGTCTCCCTGATCATTGATGCTGGAAGAACAGAACTTGAACCCGGGACAAAGACGTGTGTCGGTATAGGACCAGCACCTTCTAGGAGAATAGATGAGATCACAGGTGAACTAAAATTACTTTAAACAAAAATATTTCTCCTTATGAAATAGACCATATTCTTGGCATTCAATATTATGTACTCGATGCCTTTAAGATAGAGAGCTTAAGACATAGATTAAGACCTAGCGAGTTTATTGTAGAAGAAATAGATAGAAGCGGTAAATTAGTATCCACATACTTATTAAGTAAGTCTAAATCCGAGACTATTTATTCAGGGAAGTCTAGATCTTATGCTCTATATATGCTATATAAAGAAGAGAAGTCTACACTTGAAGCATTAAAAATCATCCAACGTGTACTAGGTATCTCTTCTCGTGATATAGGTGTCGCTGGGTTAAAAGATGCCTTCGCTAAAACCTATCAACTAGTGGCAGTGAATACACGAAGAATTGACACATTACCAGGAATAATTAAGAAAGATAA
Organism: Thermoprotei archaeon; assembly: GCA_027038805.1. Classification (GTDB taxonomy): domain Archaea; phylum Thermoproteota; class Thermoprotei_A; order Sulfolobales; family WANQ01; genus JALWGO01. The sequence goes on along the minus strand of JALWGO010000331.1, from coordinate 4,283 downwards.
AATAAAGCTTATCTTAGTAGGATTCGTCAATAAGCCGTTGAGAAGAGGAGATCTTTGGGGAAATAAGTTTACTATAACACTGATAATTAACAAAGAAGAGTACACGAAGTTTCTACATAACTATAATGCTTTATTACAAGAAAAGGCTCTACCAGCCTATTACGGCTATCAAAGATTTGGTACACGTAGACCAATAACACACCTTATCGGAAAACATCTTTTAAAAAGAGATTGGTGTTTAGTGCTTAGAGCGATAATAGATCTTCCATTCATAACGGAAAACGACTACGTCGTAACATGGAGGTTAAATGCCTTAAATATAAAGAATACTGTAAAATCTACTATAGGATTGAACCCCGAGGATAGCATATACAACGCCCTAATGGAGAGAAGAGAATCAGCTTGCTATAATATAATAGCTAAGAGGATCCCGAAAAAGTTATTGGAAATATTCTTATCTGCATATCAATCATATTTATTTAATGTTATTTTAAGTCTACGAATAGAAGATAACTCATACTATACTACAGATATCTCAGAGAAGATTAGAGTACCAGGCTACAGACTAAATAAATGCAATGAATATTGTAGATACGTTATGGAATACGAGAACATAACTTCAAAAGAATTCAACATTAGAGAACTAGGTATCAAAGCTCCATCATATAATAGACCAGTAAAAATGATCGTCTATGAGCCTCAGATAAGGATTGCCAAATATGAGGGCAGAAAAGACTTACTAAAAATAATAATTTCTTTTAAGCTTACTAGAGGTATGTATGCTACTATCGTGCTGAGGGAACTAACGAGAGCAAACCCTCTCAAATTCACATGAATACTGAATATTCAGTGTCTTTCCGAAAAAACGAGATTATATCTCCGCTACTCTTATCTCAACTTCTTGGCCTATGATCTCTGATAATATCTTCTCGTATACTTCACGAGTATGCGATATTATTCTGAAATCCGACCTCGGTACCCTAATAACATAATGTGTTGATCCATCCGGCAACCATACAGTGTTTATTCCAAGAATTCTCGCTGGATGCAATATTAATGTTGCTAATTGTCGAACATCATTTGATTTAGGCACTACCTTTACACGTATATTAAGTTTATTAGATAATGCTCTAGAGAGTTTTCCTAGCTCGTGTGGTGGAATCTTCTTCTTAAACGATAATACGATTACGAGGATATTGCCCTCTCTATATGATTTATGATATTCTGCATCTTTAAGGAACTTAACACCAGATTCCTCTAGCTCTATAAGAGCTCTCATAACCTCAACTTCGAACTCCTTAACCTGGCCCGAGTCCACTAGGAACTGGCAACGAGGACACAGTATACCACTTTTTACACATATGTAGTCTAACGGTATTTTCACCAAAGCCTTAACCTCATTATCACACTATTATTGTTAGTACTTGTACTTCTTAGACGTGGAGAGCTAAAATTCTTAACTCTAACTATGAGAGGAAAGAAATATATTTCCTAATATGTATTTCTGGGCTTAGACTCTGAAGAAGGTACCTGGGGGATACAGCGGTGCCAGTCAAAGACCCGGTAAAAGTTGAGATAGTCGTTAATCGTGCGTTGAGGAAACTGGTCTGTAGAAACTGTGGTGCACTTAATCCATGGGGAGCAACTAAGTGTAGGCGTTGTAGAAGTAGAAACCTAAGACCCAAACGGATCGAAAAAGGATTAAAGCGTGGCTAAAGTCTTAGCCCTAACTCTTTAAGCCGTGTAATAATCATGTTTCTCTCGTCTTGCGGGAAGAATCCTAAATGGCGCCACAGTATTCTCTGATTTATTTTGTATCCCTTCTTATCTAAGAGACCTATGATGTCAACTAGTTTTTCATAGTCTTCTGGAGCTCCGGCTCTCGCCTTAAGGAGCAAATAGTCTTCAACATGGATTAATTTTACATCGATATCCTTTATTTTCTTTTTATGTGCTTCAGATAGTATTTCTGGCGGTATATAGAAGTCATATATATTCTCGTAGAACTCAACCACTATATCTCCTTCATCAGTATTTATTACCAAACGCGGTGTTCCTATATCAGTAAATCCGAACCCCCATTTTCTTTCTTCAGCAACACTTCGAATGGATTCCTCCTCCATAAAGGGACTTGTATTAGTTATAAACAGGTCAAGATCCCCACTAAATTTCTTGCTTCTCAATTCCAGGTATACTACGGTATCACCTATGATTACATAATCGTATCCTAAATTCGCTATTTCCTTTAATACCTTCACGAGCGAAGACAAGGTATACGGCAATTACTTCTACCTCCACGCCAGGTATCTTATAACACTAATATTATAAAGTATGTAGATAAACAAAAATAGACCCCGGAGAAAAATAGAGTTTCAGAGCCGGGGTGGCCGAGCGGTCAAAGGCGGCGGGCTGCAGTGGCTACCAAGCCGCCCATCAGAAACCCGTTTAAGCCCGGGTTCGAATCCCGGCCCCGGCTCCACATACTCTTAGCTTCCGCCTACTAGCTTCATTGAGGTCTTAACCATAGTGTTAATGTAATCTATAATTCCATTAACTGATGTTGTTCCACCAGCAATACGTTCTAATACATCTATGCCTCCGATCACTGATAGAATTCCTACTAGAATTACTAGTCCAGCTAAAATGCTTAATACTGTAATTGGTAGTGCTTCCTCTCTTATTTTTCCTAGAAACTCGATGGGTTTAGGAGGTACTAGTAATGTCACTATTAGTTTCATGTAACCCAATATACTTATTGCCGTCGACAATATCAATATTATAGCAAATATGGCTAAACCACTATTAATCAACGCATTATATATTAACAGCTTACTAAAGAAACCTCCAAGCGGTGGAACTCCAAGAAGATGTAGGAGTCCTAATATTACCAGAGCCGTTGTCACTGGCATTATTTTTCCAAGACCTTTCATGAGATTTATATTTCTTGTACCCGTTGCTTTTATGTACAGACCAGACGCCATGAATAGAAGTGTTTTACCAAATGAATGGTTAATTGTATGCAATACTACTCCAGCTATAGCCATAGAGGTGAGAGCTGTACTAACGCCTCTTAAACCCACACCTAAACCCATGAATATTATCCCTAAGTGTGCTATTGTTGAATAAGCTAACAAACGCTTTATATCATCTTGAATAATCATTACGAGCGCTCCTAGTATAGCAGAAACTGCTCCAAGAATTAGGATAATTAATAATATTGCGTCTCTAAGACTCACACCCCCGCCTATATCGAGTGTAGAGTTAGGACCGAAAATCGTGTACATGAAACGTAGTGTGGCATAAGCCCCCATTTTAACAACCAAGCCGGATAAAGCAGCTGATACAGGTGTTGGTGCTTCCGGATGTGCATCAGGAAGCCAGAAGTGATTGGGAAATACAGCTGACTTAAAGGTAAATGCCCAGAGGGCTAGAGCTAAAGCTATTGCCGAGGCTATAAAGACGTTACCATAACCTACTCCGCTCATATTGGATAAGAAGCTATATGCTGGAGCAAGAGTTGAGGTGAGCCATGGTCTTGCTTTTAAAGCCAAATCAGCCATATTCACCGTACCATATGTCCCATAAATGAATACCACTGATAAGAAGTACATTGTTGTAGCAGTAGCGCCAACTATAGAGTACTTTATCGATGCCTCTATGGCTTCTCGTTTAGACCTATAAAATGCTACGAGACCATACGCAGATATAGCTAGTACTTCTATCATAACAAATAAGTTGAATATATCACCCGTATATACTATACCAAGCATACCGGTTTCAAGTAGAAGAAGAAGGGTATAGTACCATTCAACTCCATCTTCATTTTTCATATACCACCAACTATATATTACCACTAATAGCATATCAAGAGCCACTAGGAGACCTAAAATGCTACCAACACCATCAATCTCATACACTATGCCAAGAGGGCCAGGCCATCCTCCAAACAAGTAAACCAGTGGATGACCATAAACATAGTTAACCAAGTAGAAGTTAACGGATGCAAACAATAACGCTACAATAGTGAAGGCCAGTGCATATATATGGTAGAATAATCTTCTCTTAACTACTAAAGAGATTAGTGGAAGTGAAAAGGCTGCTATAGTTAATAATAGTGGTGCTATGCCTATACTGACTTGAGGCCATATCATAGTGCATCACCTTGCTAGTCGAATATTTTTTTAGCATGTTCATCAAACATTTTGCTTATTTTTTCGCGTGCAAGAGAAGGCTCGGTAGTTTTAACATCTATCCAATGCACATAAAAGATCTTGTTCTCCTTA
>JALWGO010000330.1 GCA_027038805.1 Thermoprotei archaeon | reverse complement strand
TTTCTAGGCTACGAACTCGGCTTCTACATAGTAGAACTACTAGCATTGAAATACTCGCTAACACCAGCCTACTATATAAGAGGCGGCGTAGAAATCGATGGAGTACTCTTAGACAAGCATAGAAGACCAATATATATAGTTGAGATGAAATCAGGCGTGTTCGGTAAAAATGATGCTAGAAGACTATTATTAAAGGCAAGAGAACTTGGGACAACGCCAATAGCAGTAGGGCTAAAAGAAGTAGAATTAGGGGACAAAGAGATAATACCGTTAACGGCAAACGATATAGTATCTGATTTAAAAGAATACTGTGAATCCAAGACCAGGTGGCTCTAAAAGTCATGGAGAAAGCCCTTATAGGTTCTAACAACCATACATGACACGGTGTAATAGAGAGTTGCCGAAAATATACACGAGAAGTGGAGATAAAGGATACACAACCCTCCCCTTATTCAAGACAAGATTACCTAAAGATCACCCAGCACTAGAAGTAATGGGGACTTTAGACGAACTAAACTCTTACATAGGCCTCGCACGCAGCCTCCTACCCAAGGATAAGGAAGAACTAACTAGAATAGACAATGACCTAAGAGAGATACAATCAAAGCTCTTTAGAGTAGGGTCAATGATAATAGGCTTTGCTGATAGAGCAAGAATAACAAGAGAAGACGTGGAATGGCTTGAGAAAAAAATAGATGAAATAGACAAGGAGGTAAAATTATTCGTATTCGTACTACCAACAGGTCATAGGGCTGCATCAGCTCTCCATGTTGCTCGAACTATTTGTAGGAGACTAGAACGCAGAATAGTCTCCCTCACACGACTCTTCCCCGGAGTAATAGACGAAGTAATATTAGAGTACATTAATAGGCTAAGCGACTACCTGTACGCGGCAGCCCTATACGTAAACCATATTCTGGGGATAGGAGAGGAGGAACTTAAATGGTGAAAATAGTTGTAACAAACGATGACGGAATCTATAGCCCCGGACTCCACCTACTATACGAGGCAGTAAAGGATCTAGCAGAAACATATATGGTAGCACCAACAGAACCCAAATCGGCAGTAGGATTAGGCTTAACCCTCCATAAACCAATAAGAGTAGAAAAGATAATAGTTGATGGAATAGAAGCATATGGTATAAACGGGACACCAAGCGATGCAGTACACGTGGCTAGAGAAGTAGTTGTAAAAAACGTAGACCTACTAGTCTCAGGTGTAAATATAGGAGACAATACTAGCATGCAAAACATACTTGCATCAGGTACAGTTGGAGCGGCAGCTGAAGCAGCACTAATGGGTATACCAGCTATAGCCTTCTCAGCAGACGTTAGAGACGCTGAAGAATTCCATAGAGAAAGTTATAGGAGGCTTCTAGTAAAGGCGATAAAGACTATCGTATCAATAATAGTAGAGAAGGGCTTTCCCAAAGACATAGACGTAATAAGCGTTAACTTCCCACGCGAGTACCATGGAGTAGTAAGGGTGGTACCAGCCGCGAGACTCCGATGGAATGAGAGATTAGAGGAGAGAATAGATCCACGTGGAAAACCATACTACTGGCTCTACGGTGAACCAGTAAATCCTGAACCCAACACTGACGTATACGTCGTACACGTTGAGAAGGGTATAGCTATAACACCCTTAGTCCTAGACCTAAGCGCTAAAAACCATAAACCCTACCAAGAACTAAACACTATAGCGGAAATCCTAGCCCGCAAACTAGTTGAAGGCGAATAAGCATTGAGTGAAACAGAGTGGAGGAAGCTAATAGAGGAGATAATGAACTGTAGGAAATGCCCTCTCCATAAAACTCGTAGAAACCCAGTACCAGGTGATGGAAACCCACAAGCAGACATAATGTTTGTAGGAGAAGCTCCTGGGGAAAGAGAAGACATTATGGGCAAACCCTTCGTGGGAGCAGCTGGAAAATTCTTAGACCACCTCCTAGACATGGTTGGATTGAAGAGAAGCCAAGTATACATT
>JALWGO010000329.1 GCA_027038805.1 Thermoprotei archaeon | reverse complement strand
CCGTAGAATATACTGCTAGGAGAGAAGAGAGAGTAGTAGTTTACCGTAGCGTTGCCTTGGGCGAGAATATTGCTTGGCCTGGAAGCGATGTTGTCCGCGGAGAATTATTGTTTAGGAGAGGTGAGAGGCTTTCAGCCTACCATATAGCTGTACTAGCTAATGTGGGGATCCGTAGGGTCAAAGTGTTCTCTAAGCCGAGGATAGCGATAATATCTACTGGTGATGAACTCATAGAACCCGGTAGCATCCTCGAGCCAGGAAAAGTCTATGATTCAAATAGTTTTAGCTTGAAAGCAATGCTCGAGAGAGACGGCTTCAAAGCAGATAGACTAGGCATTGTAGGAGACCGCGAGGAAGAGCTTAGAAGAATAGTTGAGGAAGCAGTAGAGAAATACGATGTAATATTATTATCTGGTGGCACATCAGCTGGTGTAGGAGATATAGTCTACCGTGTGCTCGGGAAGATAGGCGAGCTAATAGTTCATGGGCTTAAACTAAAGCCCGGTAAGCCTACAATCATAGCTCGCGTAAAAGATAAACCAGTATTCGGGTTACCCGGCAATCCTGGATCGGCTCGCAACGTATACGAGGTATTAGTTAAACCATACCTATACCAAATGGAGGGCTCAGAAACTAATGGAGTAGTTGAACTAGAAGCAATACTAGCCCTACCAGCTCAGGGAGCACGTGGTAGGAGAACCTATCAGCCCGTACTCTTATACTGGAGCGCAATATTGAATGAATGGATAGCAGTGCCCTATGAATACGAGTCCTACATGATTAAGAGAGTATTAGAGGCTGATGGAATACTAGTTATAGGCGAAGAAGAATACGCTCCAATAAAGCCGGGGACAAGGAGAAAAATCATCCCATTAAAACTAGTTAAAAAAGACGTAATTGTGGGAGAAGAATCAAGCCTACTAGTAGAAAAAGCTAGAGAAGAAAACAAGCGCCCCCTACCTCTGGGATCGCTTACCGCTAAAATACTGTTTGAAAACAACTACGCGTCAAGTATAGTAGTATCACATGGCATAGTGGGAGAAATAGGCGGAAACCCAAAGGTAATAGAAGAGAAGAATAGGAAAATCCTAATAGTAGCTGGAGAAAACTTGAAGAAAACAATAAGAGTTGCATGGTACTCTCAGGCCACGAGTCTCTCAAAACTACAAAACACTATAATAGAAGAATACAGGGGGCATAGGATAATAAGGGTTAAGTCGAAAACACCGTCACAGGCAGCTCTATTATTCAACGACAACCAAGTAGACATAGCAATAGTACCAGAAGAATACTATGGATTAATTGAAAGAAAAAACAAGATAATACACACTGAAACGGAGAAGCTGTTGTATATTATAAGGTAGATCACTGTAGCTCCGGAAAATATTTCTAAGAGAGACAAGGAGTAACAGTAATCTCGGGGTCGGAGGCGGGGCGAGCTTAACCCGCGTAACGGGGTGCAATGAAACCCCGTACGGTTGCACGTCACCCAACAATAATTCTATTTTTCGGGATAATGAGGTGGCTATAATCCTTGGATGAGAGAGATGAGTGTGGCCCAGTATTTGGTCCAATGGACTGGATAGAATATGTTTGTAAGTCGAAGAACCTGGATCCAAGTTCTCTTGATGTAGGCGAAGTATTAATTGTAACTAGTATTAACCGTATATGGGGTCACCTAGTAGAGAAGCTGGGATTAAGGTGTAATAATAGGTGGCTCTATGAATGCAACTCTAGATGGGGGCTTCATAATGGTTTCGTATCGGGTAAAAAGATTTCATTAATGTATATTGGTGTTGGTCCTGGAGAGGCGGGTGTTGTAGAAGAAGTACTCGCTCTTGGGAAAACCCGTCATATATTGTATATAGGGTATTGTGGTGGAGTAGGCTCTAATGTAGATATAGGAGACTTCATAATAGTTACAGGAGGAGTATGTGAGGACGGATTAAGCCAACACTATATTCCACATGGTATAGGCTTAGATGTAGATAAAACAC
>JALWGO010000328.1 GCA_027038805.1 Thermoprotei archaeon | reverse complement strand
TCTCTAAAAGATGTTTAGCGTACTCGTTATGTGGTTTAACATATATGTTCATTCGGGCTTCAACAATACGCGCCACCCCTTGCGACAATATAGCTTACACCTCTATCGTATTAATATCTTATTTTCAACTCAATAGCTGAAAGTCTTAAGAGGATCGAATTAATAGTATAGTGTTACCCCATTCTCCTCCATTTTTCCAGTTTTTCATACTTTTTCTTGAGCTTCTTTAACTCCTTATAATGTTCCTTGCAAAGATATACTCTGTTATGCTGTACTCTTAGCTTATAACCATGTGATTCAAGTATCTTTGCTTCCTCATAGCTTACCGAGTGTTCTGCTTTATTCTCACAGCCAACAACACTACATTGTTCTCCTCGAGAAACTCTCCCCATTATCAATCATCCTCCAACCACTAGATAGTAAGAGTCAGCTAAAAATACTAGTATTATCATTACCATTGTAGAATATGGTGCAAGGATTCATTGTACAAGATTCTAAGCAGAGAACGCTTAGGATTGAAACGCTATGGGCGATACATTGTCGAGTTTTCTACTAGCTGGCCCCTTGATACTAGAACCCTATATCTTGTATCAGAGTTTACTTCATGGCATCCGGGGTATATTAGGTTAAGAAAGACTGGAGATAGGGGCGAGGCCTTAGTAAAGGTATGGGACGGAGTATACCATTACATGTTTGTAAAGAACGGCTACGACTATTATGTTGATAGTGAAAACCCCGATAGAATTGAGGGATTTAAACCATTCCCCGAAGTGAAGGCAAGCTTTACGGCCTCAATAGCCAATATAGGGGTTTCCGCTATAGAAGAATTGTTGGAAGAAGGAGGGTTCCACGAGGAACATATAGTCCATGATGAAGGAGACCCCATTTTTCTCTCAAGATATTTAGACTATATTGTTATACGCTTAAGGACTTTGAAGGGAGAAGTTGATAGAGTATTATTAAAAACAATATGTGATGGATCACGTAAGACAATCGTTATGGAGAAAGTATTATCCACTAGGTACCATGATTATTTCGAGGCAATAATAAGGTGCAATAGTCTTCGAGGATACATGTTCACACTAGAAGTCGACGGTAAGAAGATACTGTATGGTAATGAAGGAGTAGTAGAGAATCCCTCATATATAATACCGGTAAGAATAAAAGGAGTCAATAGTTATCAATGGTATCTCGGTGCAATATATTATTCGATCTTTGTTGATAGTTTCGCAAGATCAAATCGTGTGGATAAGCCATCAGAGCTCATTAGGAAATATGCTCCAAGAGAACGAGGCTATTATGGTGGTGATCTCGCAGGCATTATTGATAAAATAGACTATATTGGAGAACTCGGCGTAGATGCTGTATATTTAACACCTATATTTGAGTCAACAACTTATCATCGCTACGATGTAGTAGATTACTATAAAGTTGACAAATACCTAGGAGGCAATGAGACGTTTAAGCAGCTTGTAGAGAAATTACATGAAAGAAACATTAAGATAATATTAGATATACCATTGCATCATACATCAGTATGTTTTCACGGATTTAGAGACGCGTTAAAGAAGGGCGAGAAATCACCATATTGGAACTGGTACGTATTCTTGAAGAAGTTTGATGAAGTACCAGCTGGGATTTTAGAGAAGCTCTTAGAGATAGTTGATAGCGATAAATGCTTGTGCAGAGAAGTGTCAAGAGCATTCAAGGGTTTGAGACCATTCTATGAGACATTTTATGGTGTATGGTGTATGCCTAAACTCAACTACGATAATGCTGAAGTAGTAGACTACATGATCAACGTAATCGACTATTGGAGCAATATGGGTGTTGACGGGTTCCGCTTAGATGTAAGCCTAGGTGTACCCGCAAATGCTATGAAAGCCTTACATAGGGTTGCGAGAGAGAGGAATAGGATATTAATAGGAGAGGTGATGACTGATCCAAAATACTATTTATGGGAAGAACAATATGATAGTGCAATGAACTATGAGTTACGTAGACTAATATTAGATTACTTCTACTATCATAGGATGAGGGCGGTAGAATTTGCCCAAAAAGTAATGGAGCAGTACATACAACTAGCACCCTACAAGGCAAACGCACTATACAACTTAGTTGGAAGCCATGATACCATTAGAATAAGGACACTAGTGAAAAACAATGAGATCCTAGAGCAAATATACGCCTTCCTCTTCACGGTATACGGGTCTCCAGCAATATATTATGGAGATGAAATTGGAATTGGAGGAGGAAGCGATCCAGACAATAGGAGACCTATGCCATGGAATAATAGGCAATGGAACAAGAGACTGTTAAACTATATTAGAAAATTGATAGAATTAAAGAAGAAATATAGAGCACTAAGATACGGTTTCTTTAGAATAAAAAGTATTGGAGAAAACATAGTAGTAAGACGATTCCTAGATGACAGAGATGTTAGAGTAGTCTTCAATACCAGTACTATTAGTATAAGCTTTAAACTCGGTGTATACGATGAGGTAATATATGGTAAAAGATATGCTGTTACCAACGATAATGTTGAGATAGAGCCGAGAGGCCTAGTCTTTATAACTAAAAATATGTAGGGATCAGAGGGCTCTCTATTCTAGAGTATTGCTTTCTCAGTCTTCTTATCAAATAAGTGCATCTTATCCCAGTTTATCTTCAAGTATACTTTCTCTCCAATACGATACTTTGTACCTGGAGGAGCTCTAACTTTAACGACGCTCTCACCTACCTTAACGTTTACAATGACTTCTGAGCCCAGAGGCTCTGAAAGGAATACTTCTGTTTCCACAGAGTCTTCAAGCGGCTCCTTACTTATACTAAGGTGTTCAGGTCTGATACCCAATACTATTTCTGGCCCGTAACCAGATTCTAAGATCTTTAACGCTATTTCTTTATCTAGTTTCTTCTTAAGTTTTCTGCAATCCAAGAAGTATTCATTGTCTTTTTCCACAATCTCGCACTCAATAAAGTTCATTGGTGGGACTCCTATGAATCCAGCTACAAATAAGTTGCCAGGTTTCTCGTAGAGTTCTTCAGGCGTTCCTACTTGTTGCACTCTACCCTTATTCATAACCGCTATTCGATCAGCCATGCTCATTGCTTCTACTTGGTCGTGGGTGACGTAGATTGTTGTAACGCCTAGTTTCTCCTGGAGTCTCCGCAACTCTGTTCGCATGTAGAGTCTAAGCTTTGCGTCTAGATTGCTTAAAGGCTCGTCCATGAGGAATACTTTTGGTTCACGCACAAGTGCTCTTGCTAACGCTACTCTTTGCTGTTCTCCACCACTTAACTGGCTAGGTTTTCTGTCTAGTAAGTGTTCTATGCGGAGTAGTCGTGCAACCTCTACTACTTTCTTACGTATGTCTTCTTTTGTTAAGCCGAGCTTCTTCTTTCTCATATATAACGGGAAGGCTATGTTGTCGAAGACCTTCATGTGTGGGTAGAGAGCATAGTTTTGGAAAACCATTGCTACATCACGATCCTTTGGGTGGACATCATTTACTAGTCTATCATCAATGTAGATTTCTCCCTCGGTAGGATATTCTAGACCAGCTATTAGTCTAAGGAGAGTAGTCTTCCCACTACCACTCGGGCCTAGTAAGCAGAAGAACTCGCCATCCCTAATGGTTAATGTTATATGGTCTACTGCCACTACCTCGCCGAATCGTTTAACAACTTCTACTAGTTTAACAGTAGCCATTCTCCCCCAGCTCCCATAATACTTTGTATTTGTGAGGGATATATATCACGACATGGGGTTTCTTAACCTTGGATAAAGTGTTCAAAAAAGATGTATTGTTTTAGATATGATTCTTCATGTTTATTTTCTACCCTTTCCTATAACAAATCCTATTCCTATACCTATGAGCAGTAATACTATTCCTACGACGACTGTAGCAGTATAATCGGTTACCGTGACCGTTGTTGTCGTAGTCGCTGTTACTGTTTGTGGCTGCGTTATAGTGGTGGTTGCTGTTTGAGTCTGTGTTGTTGTCTGTGTTACTGTTTTCTCAACAGTTTGCGTCTTCTCTACTGTTTGCGTTACCGTTTGAGTCAAAGTTGTCGTTCTCTCAACGGTTTGTGTAGTAGTTACGGTCTCGGTAGCAGTAGTTGTTTCAGTTACGGTTGTTGTAACAGTTATTGTGGTAGGAGCAGTTGTTGTCGGTGTAGTAGTGGTTGTTATTGGCGGGACTCCATAGACTACAGCTAAGGTACCCGTCATGTTGTCTAGGTTAACGCTATAACTACTAAGCATCTTGTATTGATCCTCAGCAGTGGGTGCGAGTAAGTCTATTACATATGGTGCTACTCCTACCGCTACTGCTTCAGCGCTAGCATTACCGAAGTTCCATTCTGCTTCTGCGTCACTGGTGACGGTTCTAACCCTCATAGGACCGAAACCATCATAGCCAGCTAATGCTACCACATATCTCCACTCATTTATGTGTTCTACATCTGGTAACAGCTTCTTTGAGACCTCGGCTATAATTGCGTTCTCGGTCTCATTAGCGTATACTTTGAAGTCATCGTCTTGTACAACAACGGTGCCATTAGAGTAGTAGAGAGCTGCTTTCTGACCCTCCGGTACTGGCTTCTCCTCCCAGCCAGGAGCCAGTAAGAGTGCGAAATGCCATGCATACTCTGGTGCTATTACAACGTTTAAGCCAAGACTACTATTATTTGTTGGTAAACTAGCAGTTGTCCTCACGAATATGTGTGGGAATTGTAGGCAGAACCCGTTGGGCCCATTCCATGGGTTGTCGCCTAGGTTCTTCACGTATACTATAAACTTTACCTTATCTCCCTCGTCTACTACCTTGAATCCTGTTAAATCGAAGACGCCTGGCTTGAAGACATCGTTGGTTGGGTACACGTAGGTTCCAGGACCCTTATCGTCTCCAACTGGGTCTTCCATGTAGAATACTGTTTTCTCTACAGCTGGTGGAGCTACTGGTTGTAATGTATAGCCGTGTACTATTGCTAGTGTTCCAGTCATATTATCAAGATTTACCGTGTAGCTTGTCAACATATTGTACTGGTCTTCAGCTGTAGGTGCGAGTAAGTCTATTACATATGGTGCTACTCCTACCGCTACTGCTTCAGCGCTAGCGTTGCCAAAGTTCCATTCTGCTTCTGCGTCACTCGTAGCCGTTCTAACCCTCATGGGCCCAAATCCATCATATCCCGCGAGTGCTACTACGTATTTCCAGTTAGCTATATTGTCAATATTTGGTAGAAGACTTGCCTTCACTACCGCTATAATCGCGTTCTCGGTCTCATTAGCATATACTTTGAAGTCATCGTCCTGCATTATTACCGTACCGTTGGCATAGTATAGAGCAGCCTTCTGGCCCTCTGGTACTGGTTTATCCTCCCATCCGGGTGCTAGTAGTAGTGCGAAATGCCATGCAGAATCATTAGCTATAACAACATTCAAGCCGAAGGCGCTTGTATTCCCGTCTTCATCGCTTGTCCTCACAAATATATGTGGGAACTGTAGGCAGAACCCGTTGGGCCCATTCCATGGGTTATCTCCTAGGTTTGCCACATAGACTTTGAATATCACGTGCGTTCCATTATATATTACCTGGAATTTCGTTAGATCAAAGACACCTGGTTTAAAGACGTCGTTAGTCGGATATACATAGGTTCCAGGACCATTATCGTCTCCGGTTGGATCGGTCATTTCAAATACTTGTACCTCGGCTTGTGCTGGTATCATTAGTGTTGACGCGAAGGCAGCTAGCGATAACAAGATTATTGATAATAATATGTATGCTTTCATAATATTACACCCATTAGATATATATTCTCCCATATAGTTAGGATTATGGTATGGTATAAAATAGGTTTTTCATTATAAATTTACCCCACTACTGTGGGACAGAAAAGTATTCCCACTGATTATCCCACCGTGTTCTCCTCTGCAATCCTTAATTACCCTACCATGCACTAAAAAGACTGGTGTAAAATATATGAATAATAGACTGGCAATAATCTTATTAGCCATAATATTATTGTCAATGACTGCACCATTAATCTCAATAGGTGAGCAGAAACCAGTTAACGTTATAATAATATGGCACTATCATCAGCCATGGTATTATAGTAGTAATGGAAGCTACTTCATATTGCCATGGGTTAGAATGCATAGTGT
>JALWGO010000327.1 GCA_027038805.1 Thermoprotei archaeon | reverse complement strand
GATGCCACAGTTGTAGCCGGTATAATAGTCTTCAAGTAGAGTTTATCTAAGACTATAGCCCTAATAGTAGCTCTATCTATTCTTCTTCCAATTCTGTTGGTCTGGATAATGAATCTGACAAGACTGTCATAGTCTTGGAGACTCAACTTTGAGAAAGATATCTTAGATTCACTATTCTCCAATGAGAACTTGATTCTAGCTAAGGCCCCTACTGTCTTCTCCAAATATCCTAAATACTTAGCGAGGAACTCGTTTTTTAACGGTTTCCTTTCAGTCTTCTTAACCCGTATTTCGAGCTCATCTAATATGCTACTAATACTCTCAGTAATTATACGTGATTTAACTGGTATGGGGACATAGCCTTTCTTTGACTCATAATCTAGTAAAATAAGTTCTTTTAGGAGTTTATACCAGTTCTTCAAAAGAGTTAAAAGTGTTATAGGAGTATAGAGCATTGATGATGGGATTAAGAGATAGTTCTTGGATCCACGAGCTATTCTAATTATTTCCCTAATACTAGCCTGGTGATAAGATGTTTTTAGTGAAAACCTAGGGAATTCGGTTATTGATATACTATTGGGTCTCATTCCAATAGTGCTCCTTATTTTCTTATCAATATATTTTATAATTGAGTTAGGCCTTAATAAAGTGTTAACTGTTTTGGCTCCAAGTTCTCTTAGGCTCTGACCGAAAATGCCTTCAACTCCAACTATATCTCTACCAACTATATCTTTATCATTGATGTGGAAGGCTGCGGGGACGAAAGTAGCACCCGTGTAGATGAGGATGCTTAGAGGGATGTCTAGGGCATTGTTGATAAACCATTTAATCCTACCCGTAATTCTCTCGAGTAGGATTTCAAGATTACCTGTCCTATAGATGGTGTCGAAGACTAATTCTAATAGAAACTTCCTACTATCAAATAGTTCTTCTGTGAACCTGTCTCCACTGATATCGTCGATGGAGTGCTCGTCTCTTATCTTAGACACCAGGCCTAAACCCTCTAACCAATATAAAACAATAAACAAGTTAAGAATATAAATCCTCGCATAGGGCCTCAACCACTATCATCAGTAAAAATATATGGGGGACACGCCTGTGCACGCGCACTCTCCCGGAGGGTTGGGGAGGAGTATAGGCTTATTGATGGTCTTAAGTTAGTCTTTAGGGAAGGGTTTTTGGCTGGGAGGACCCGGTTTTTCTTGGCGAGGGCATCTACTATCTTTGTGGCTGAGATAATTATTGTGGTGTCCTGGTTTTCCGGCTATTTTATCGAGGTCTCTTAGATCCCACATGTGTTTTTCTTTGGCTTCTATTTCTCTAGCTATTATTCCATAGTATTTTTCGTAGTCGTCTAGTCCTGTGTGTTTTGCTGTTTGTTCTAGTTTGCTGATTATTCTCTTGGTGTCTTTGGCTTTGAGTTTGCTCCATTTGGCTTCGATGAATAGTGCTTTCTTTTCTTTTTCGTTGACTGCTACTATGTCTATTTCCTTGTCCTTGTGCCACCATTTACCTATTTTAGTGAATTTGAAGGGGAGTTGGTTGAGCTTGTTCAGCATTACTAGGAATTGTCTTGCTACTTTCTCGAATACCCATCCTAGATGGTTTGGATAGTCTTCTCTAATCTCGTCTACGTTGAAAATGTGTTCTTCTATGGCTGAGAGGTTTGGGTAGATGTATCTAAACCAGAATGTGATGAAGTTGTCTGTGATATAGTATCTTCCCTTCTTGGATCTAGGATGCTCGGTTACTGGTACTTCTCTCCTAATAAACCCTGTTTCTATGAGGTTTCTTAGATACTGTGTTATATCTGAATGACGCATCCTAACGTATTCTCTAATCTCTTTGGGAGTGTTTTTGCCGTGGGCTATTGCTTCTAGTATTCTCTTATAGGTTACTGTTTCAGTAAACTCGTATTTCATTAAGAAGTCTAGTTCGTCTTTAAGGAATGTATCTGGTTTCTCTAGTTCTCTTCTAAGCCATTCCCAGAAGGGTGTTCTAACCTTC
>JALWGO010000326.1 GCA_027038805.1 Thermoprotei archaeon | reverse complement strand
CTTTGTTTGAAGCCAAATGGGTTTATAAGACTTATAGTAGTTAAAATTAAGTCGTACTCATGTTTGGACTACTTGTTTAAAAACCTAGTATTAGTAGTCATTTTCTAATAGGGACAAGTAGTGTCAGATATTATTGAAGAGATCTTAATGGCTGCTACTAAGTCTAGAATATTCAAGAATAGAGATATATTAAGACCAGATTATATACCGGATACTCTCCCACATCGTGAAAATGAGATAAGAAAACTAGCACAAATACTGGCGCCTATACTTAGAGAAGAGAGACCCAATAATGTGTTCATTTATGGTTTGACTGGAACAGGTAAGACTGCAGTAACGCTCTTTGTACTAAAGCATATTGATAAAAAGATAAAAGAGTTGAACATATCCTTTCAATATTCGTATATAAACTGCCGACAGAGTGATACACCTTACCGTATTCTATCAGAACTTGCTTCTTCTCTCGGAATTCGTGTGCCATTTACAGGTCTTGCTACAAGCGAGGTCTACAAGAGAATAATACGTGCGCTAGAGTTAAAGAAGAGGCTTTTACTCATTGTATTAGATGAAATAGACTTTGTTATTAAAAAACATGGAGATGATCTTCTATATAAACTTGTAAGAATTAATGATATACTCAAGAACTCTAAGGTTTCATTAATAGGTATTACAAACGATGTAAATTTCGTAGAAAGGCTTGATCCACGCATAAGGAGTAGTCTCGGAGAGGAGGAAATAATTTTCTCTCCCTATAATGCTCTTCAATTAGAAGATATACTGAGACAAAGGGCAAGAGAAGCTTTTCACGATAATGTACTTGGAGAAGGTGTTATAGAACTTTGTGCCGCTATAGCTGCAAGAGAGCATGGTGATGCACGTAGAGCTCTTGATCTATTACGAGTAGCTGGTGAACTAGCTGAGCGTGAGGGTGCACGTAGGGTTACTATAAAACACGTCTATAAGGCGAGAGATGAACTTGAGAGAGATAGAGTACAAGAGGTGGTACATACACTACCACTGCACAGTAAACTAGTATTATTGGCTATTCTCACTTTGGTTAAGGAAGGAAAAATTACTACAACAGGAGAAGTATATAATACCTACATAAAAATATGTAAATCGGTTAGAATAGAGACTGTTACACAACGAAGAGTAAGCGATATAATAAATGAATTAGACATGCTTGGACTCGTAAATGCAAAAGTTGTAAGTAGGGGACGCTACGGCAAAACGAAAATCATATCAATAAACTTAAAACCAGATATACTCTATGACGCACTGGGCAGGGATCCTAGACTTGAACCAATTATTAACGATATACGCGGCCGATGACGGCTACTTTCCTACTATCCCGAGAAAAAATAAACAAAAAACAGTATTAACGGTAATAAAAACACGTGTATACCGCGATAAAATCATAGTATTCGATGATATGAAAATTGATAAAATAGAAGTAGATTCCATGGAAGTTACAAATAAGATAAGGAGAATGATAAGCGATTACAAGCCAAAAAGAAGTGATGTATTATTACTTGACGGTATAACTTATGCTGGCTTTGGTGTTATAAATATAAGTAAATTAAAAGAGGTTATTAAAAACGTTATAGTATTCTTTTATAGACCACTAGACATTGAAAAGATAAGGAATGCTCTAATAAAGAACTTTCATGACTGGTATGAACGCTATAATATAATATTAGAAGTATACCGTAATAGTGCAGTATTAGAAATAAACAGCATAACCATGCATGTGTATTCTAGCTTTAGTTTAAGGGAGACCCGAAAAGTGCTTGAAAAAACAACATTATTCTCGCCTATACCTGAACCATTAAGAATGGCCCATATAATTGCATCAACATTATCAAAGAAGACCATATACTATAAGAAATAAGAACAATACAAAATGAAAAGATTAATTATCATTGCATACATGTAAATTTAATAAAAGATTGTGTAATTCACCATTATAATATGGTGCGGGGGGTGGGATTTGAACCCACGCAGGCCTACGCCATCGGGTCCTG
>JALWGO010000325.1 GCA_027038805.1 Thermoprotei archaeon | reverse complement strand
AGACTATATGGTAATATGGGGGTATTTTTAAGGCTAACCTTGATCCTTACCTACGACGAAGTAATACAATAAGTAGGGTTAATACTAATGCTATAAGTATTAATAATATACCATAGAATACGACTGGCATATAAGGGATTTCATTAAAGAATGTCGTCGTAGTTGTTAATGTTGTTGTAGAAATATTTGTCTCAGTCAGAGTTATATTCGTCGTTGCTGTTATTGTTTCTATAGATGTTATTGTGAGAGTGCTATAAAGTGTTGTCGTATATGTTTCCTTCTCTATTATAGTTTTTGTTACAGTTGTTGAGTTTGCTGATATAGTTGTCGTATAATTGTTCGTAATGGTTTCAGTAACTGTTATGGGTCTTATACATACTAGTTCAAGGTTCCTATTGTTAGGGTATAAGAGACCTTCTTCTTTTATTTCTGTTAATGTGTTATTATTTGCTTCTAAATCAACAATTATGTTGTTATCTGCTGTTACGACTAGTTTCTTAAAAGTAATCCAACTATTTCTCGAATTATATGGTGATGCAATAGTTATAACAATACTTCTCAGTTCTAGCGAGTTCAAACTAGTATTAGTAATATAATGGTCTACTACTAGGCCGTTTGATAGTAACTCGTATTCAAGAGTCTTATTATAGACTTTTACCATAATTACGATGTTATCGCTAATATTCTGGCTAACTATGTGCCAATTATTCTGGCTACCTCTTATTGAGTAAAATGAGGTTGTATTATTCTCCCTTACTATAGCAAAACCGTAGAGATTGAGCGGGGGATATCCGAACATTAATACTATATAGCTATTATCTGCAAGCTTATATTCCAGCAATGACATGTCAAGAATAATTCTATTAGCCTTAATATTCTCTAGCGAGTACTCTAATGTTGCAGGAGACTTTATTCTAAGATAGCACTCATTTACCGAAGCATTACTAGATACCACGTGTATTATTAGTATAAGCGCTAATATAGAGATTATGAACAACTTCTTCATATCTTATCGCTGAATCCTTCTACCTAACAAGTTAAATAGCGTTTCTACTCATCTAACACATTATATGTTGAGGCAACAGCTGGTAAGGCCATTATGGTTTCAGAGAAGTCTTTTGAAGATATTGCATCTAGAATCTTTCCTAGAATCTCGTCAACAGTAGCATAGCGTCCCGTTGCCACAACAAGAGATTCAACATGGATTCTAGGTAATCCTTCAATAATTTCATCTGCGTAAATAGGTATTATTCTTACACTCATGCCGTACTCTCTTTCAGCTATCTCAGCTGCCTTGAGGGCTTCTCCTAAAGCATGCCTGCTCTTACTGCTTGTATCCAGGAATAAGTATATTGTTACCTCGTCTTTCACTAGAAATCACCATATATGATATTTATTAGTATATAAAAAGAGGTTGTAGCCTAGAGTATACCCGGATAATACTTTGTAAATACTTAATATTATTTGTCGCTGAGTTTCTCTTTTACAGCCTCATACCCGTATTGTAGGGCTCTCAAATTTACTTCATGCCATCGTGGAGGAAAGGTATTCTTTATCGCTTCTCTGAAATCGTCTAGTGAAAGCATTCCCCCTAGTATATTGGTTGCTACTAGACCGCCAAGCATAACAATGTTCTCTGCAACCGGGCTTCCAGCTCGTGATGCAAGGTCGAACGCGTTTATATCAATAACCTTTAGGCCTTTTCCTCGAAGCTTATTTATCGTGTCTTCTACTGGTGGCATTCGTGCTTTTGGCACGCTTGGTCTGATAAAGCGTCTATTGACTATTAATAATGTATTTTTGTTTACATATGGTAGGTACCTTATGGTTTCGGCAAGCTCTAAACCTAGTAGAGCGTGTGCTCCACCAAGAGGTACTAGGGGTGAGTGAGGATCCCCTATTCTTGCGTGAACTATAACGCTCCCGCCTCTCTGAGCGAGTCCATGTACTTCCGATACTAGTATACCGATATTTCTTAGTACTGCGGCATTGCCGAGGATTCTTCCAATAGTTATTAGTCCTTGTCCTCCTA
>JALWGO010000324.1 GCA_027038805.1 Thermoprotei archaeon | reverse complement strand
GCCATGCAGAATCATTAGCTATAACAACATTCAAGCCGAAGGTACTCGTATTTCCATCGCCTAGTGTAGTATGTACGTATATTTGTGGATACTGGAGGCAGAAGTCATTAGGCCCGTTCCATGGGTTATCTCCTAGGTTCTTCACGTAGACTTCGAATACTACCTTATCACCCATATCTATTACTCGGAACTTCGTTAGATCGAAGACGCCTGGCTGGAATACATTGTTTGTCGGGTAAACATAGGTTCCAGCTCCATTATCATCTCCTACTGGATCATTCATCTCGAATACTACTTTTGCTCCAGCAGCAATAGTTGGTCTAGGTACTTTTACCTGATATACTAGTTTTAGACGAGTCGATGTTTCAACGAGGCTCTTGTTCTCAAAGACGGCTACGGTGAAGTATAGTTTATCGTTTGGTTGTGCTGCGAGCATGTACCAGGGTATTGCTACCTCTACTACATTACTTATACTCGGCGATAACTTGTATAGTTCTATAAAGTCTCCTTTACCATCCGCTATACTCATCTTCCCAGTTCCATTATATGGTGTTATAAGGGCTTCGAAGCCAAGTGCTACTGCTAGGTCACGGTGACCGTATCTAGGGTACACATTGTATCCTGGATGGTATGGGCTTACGCTTCTAATAGGGTTCCAGAAGTACACTGCTACTGCTAAGTTGGAGTCATTTAGTATACTTTTATCAACTGGTATGAGGGCTATGTACATGTTCTCAGAGTCTACTGCAACTAGGGCTTTACTGATGTATTTTAGGCCTACTGGTACCTCAAGGCTATTTGACCATTCACCTGCATCGAGTTTACCATTTATTTTCGGAGCTTCTTTCACGGGTGCTGGAGGCGTTGGATCCAATACTCCTACTGGGGCTCCATCGGGATAAAATGATGCATTGAGATAAGCTGGGATCTCTAGCCCTAGACCGCTATATATGTCCCTCAAGTATGCTTTAAACAATGGGTCAAAGGTTTCAGGAGAACCCATGTCTCCGCCATACCACCAGAACCAGTCACTTGCCTCTGCCCTCAGAAGAGCCTCTACTACACTTGGATTCTTCTCGTAGGCTTCGCTAATACTCGTTACATTCAAGGTGTCTAGAATTGTTTTACGTGCTACTGCCAGCCACATCCATGCTGCGTTTTCCTGTCTATCACCTATCCATGGCATGAGCCTACCGCTTAGCCCGGCCCATGAGCTTTCAGCTATTCTCGCTTGTACTTTTCTTACTGGTAGGTTATCGTAACCGTCTATATCAGATATATCTTTGCCAGCTAGGTTGAAGTAATAGTATGTTTTCTCGGGTAATGGTTTGGCTACATTACCGTATTCTTTAAGATATTCTCTCGGCGTTATGGTCTTGATTAATCCCTTTGATTGAAGATCACTTAGCTTCTCATATAGTTTGTTTAAGAATAAGTCTCCAAATTTCTCATAGTTTTCCCACGGGTTTTCTCCATCTAAGGCGATTACTACTGCTAAGCTTCCATCGCTATTATACTGTGATAGCGATAAAATAGCGTTTACCAAGTCGTTTACGGCTTGATCGGCTTTCCAGCCAGAATACTGGAACCCCAACCTATTACTTAGATCTGTATTCCTAAAGAACACGTAGAGTGTATTGTTGCCGTAGGATAATGTCCATGGGCGACCCATGTTCTCTGGAGTTGTATCTATCCCAGCAAGTTGTAGTAGGTTTTCATCTGTAACAACCCATTTAATACCTTGTGAAGCCATTACACCTAGAGCATAGTCGTTTACGGCTTCTTCAGCTGGCCACATACCAGCCGGAGTATAGTTGAAGTACTCTTTGAACAACTCTATACTCTTCTTTACATGTATTTCTAGGTCTTCACTCCACCCGAAGTCTACTAGTAATGGGGCTATGGGGTGGCTATATGGTACTGGGATTAATTCTATTTGACCTTTAGCTGCTAGTTCTTTGTACAATGGTATTATCTTCGACATTATATCATATTGTACTTCTAGGATACGTGTTAGGTTTTCTCTAGTGAAATGTAC
>JALWGO010000323.1 GCA_027038805.1 Thermoprotei archaeon | reverse complement strand
CTCTCAGCGAGCATTGGGCGTATGGGGACTCCTATCTCTGGTTTAATCTTCTTTAACGCCTCAATACCCTCTGTAGCAAGTATTTTTGCCACCATTCCTAGGTCGGCTCTAAGATTATATGCTCTCTCTATTACTGGTCTATACGCTTGGCTTCCAGCATAGACTATTGCTAAGGCATCCATTATTGTGGCATCGCCTACTCCAAGTCTCAATCTCCCCTCAACGAATCTGACAATATACTTTGCTTCCTTTGGAGAAGCATCAGTAAGCAAGCGTGCGAGAAGCTTAATCTTTAAATCTCTACTACCTTCTCCTTGAGCCAATGCTATTTTTGCGAGAGTATCATAGACTTCTTGTACGGTTAACTTTTTCTTCTTTACTTGTTGTTGTGGTAGAAATGCTAGTATTCCAATGGGTTTCCCTGGGGTCTTCTCCAGTCTCTCCTTTAATAATGCTGCAACAGTTCCCAGATCACCGTACTTACGTCTCAATTGTTCTACTTCAGATTCCTTTGAATGTGTTGCAAGCACTATTGCCTTAATAATACCCTTTTCCCCAACTCCTAGTTCTGGTAAGCCCTTCCAATCTGGCCAGAGCCTTCCCTGCATTAGGTATACGACTTTATCTATTAGGTCAGCTGGAGTCTTCTTGAACAAGTCTACGAGGTATAGAGTCATCTGTGTTCTAGCGCTAACAGCTTCTAGTTTCTCAAAAGTATTAGCAAGTAACTCAAACTCCAATAACAGTTCACCACCTACTAGTGTATCCAAATAAAATATATGGTGTAGTCAGCCTTATAGAATTAGAGGGCTTATACGCCGATGAAGACTACCCGGCAAGTAGGACCACTGTATAAGGGGATGGCTGATCAGTGTTACGCTGAGGCTTAATGCTAAGCTGTTATCTGTTGCCGGGCTTTCTCAAAACTATATATCACGGCGGCTTGGAGTTCTACTAGGAATATTTTCCCACCCTTATAGTTTCTAACAACAACTTCTCTAACAATACCGTCTTCTGTCCGCACCTCGTAGTCCAATATCTTGTTCTCCGGTATTTCACCCCTCTTTGCTGCTTCAACCTCTTTTCTCTTCTGCTCGTCGAGATATCTTATGAGGAACTCGAAGTAGGGGTTAGAAGCCTCGATATCGTGTAGGGGGACTATTCTCAGATACCCTTTCCCCTCGAAGATATAGGCGATAATAGCTCCCGTATTGTCTTTAATCTCTAATACTTTTTCGCCCTTCCTAGGCCCACGTATTAACGGGTTATTCCTACCCGTTTCAAGCATGCTCAGCAATAACTCGTAGAATTCCAATTCTTTTTTCAACTGGTTTATTTTTTCCTCAAGGAATTCTTTAAGCTCTTGTATCCCGTTTTTACTCAACTATATACCCCTTTTTCCTAGGAGATTGCCTCTGTTTATACCTGGTATCTAGGTTAGAGGGTTGAAATACTTGTTTGCCTATACGAGATATTTTTCTAGCTCACTAAACTCTTTAATTGAGAACCAGTCAATAAACGGCTTCTTCTCCTTTACTCTTCCCTCCACTATGTCTAGTGCTTCCTCTAATATCTCATCCAATGTCTTACCCGTAGCGTTTATTTCAAAGACTTTTTCCTCACCCTGCTCCTCAACTGCATTAACGGTACATACTCCAAGTATTTCGGCTTGTATATTCTCTTTTATCTTCTCCCATCTCCATTCCCTCTTTTTTAAACGCTTCTCTAGTTCTATGGGGTCTAATCTAAGTACTATTACCTTGTCGACGAGTTCTCTAGGAGCTATCTCTCCATAATGACTATCAACAACTATTAGCTCACAGTCTCTAGTAAGTCTTCTAAGATATTCTCTAACTTTTTCTTCATCTATTACATAGGTGTTTCTCCTTGCATCGTATTCCGCGTAGAGTTTCTTCTCGATTACAATACTTGATAGGTTAACATAGCATGCTCTAAGCTTTTCAGCTAACTTCTTTGCTAGTAAGGTCTTACCTGTTCCAGGTGTACCAGATACAACTATGATCTTAGCCATACTTTTTC
>JALWGO010000322.1 GCA_027038805.1 Thermoprotei archaeon | reverse complement strand
AACATTAAGGAGAAGATACTGAAGAAGGGAGAAGTACTCTACGAGGAACCAGAATTCCTTCTCAGAGAAGAATTCCGCGAGCCCAAGACCTATAAGCTCATATTAAAATACATTGCACTAGGCTATACTACCCTTGGAGAACTAGTTAATGTAACCGGACTAGATAGAGGAAATCTATCAAGATACCTTGACACGCTTGAAAGACTAGAGATAATAGGATACAAGCTCCCCATGGGTAAGAAAAAGCGTGGAAGATACTATATAAGAGACTATTATATTAGGTTCTGGTTCCGCTACGTATACCCAAACCTATCAGACCTCGAACTAGGAGAAACAGATAAAGTATTTGAATCAATACGGGGAGACCTAGAAAACTATTATGCAAAGGTCTTTGAGGAAATAGTCCTAGAACTCTTAGAGAAAAAGATCCTAGACTTTGGACAACACAGCGTATACACGTGGTGGCATAAAGGCGAAGAAATAGATGCAATAGCCGTTGGAGAAAACAAGACGGTATTCATAGAGGTTAAGTGGGGAGAAGTCACAGAACGCGAAGCCACTAGAATACTTGAGAGACTTAGAGAGAAAGCAGAGAAGACTGGTATTAAAGGAGAAAAAGAATACTATTTGATTGCGAGAAAAGTGCACGGCAAGGCGAAGCCCAATGTAATAGACTTCGCATACCTTGAAAGAATACTGAGAAAGAATAGAATTATACAAAAAGAAAATAAAGCAGCAAACCAGTAAAAGTGCACTCATCCTCATAGTGTCTTAAATTCCCTTAAACCCAGAATACCCCCAGTGGTACTTGATGAGTAGTGGAAGGGTTCCAGAAGACAAGTATCTATGGCTAGAAAACCTCAACAACCCACGAGTACTTGAATGGGTGAAAGAGAGGAATAGGAAGCTAAGAGAATTTCTAGGAGACTTACCAGGAAAGCTCTATCCGAGAGTACTGAAATACTATGAGATACCATATGTTCTAACAGCTTATCCCGCTAGAGAAGGATTCATAGTGTTAAAGAAGAATCCCCGCTCCTATAGCATAGAATTATACAGCTACGACGGCGAGTTCATCGAGACAATAGTAGACTCAAAGAATATTAGCCGAGACGCTATAATCCATGCCATTTATCCCTCCGAGACCGGGAGAATCCTAGCATATTATTACAGTATTGGTGGACAAGATGTCGGCGAACTAGTAGTAATAGAAACAAGCACCAAGGAAACCATTGATAAGGTAGAGGGGAGTGTAAGTAACATAGTTTGGCTTAAAGGAGAAGAAGAATACTATTACGCGAGATTCTATAGGAACGAGAAAACCCCGGATGGAGTAGAGCCGCCAGCTGAGAGAATATTCCATAGAAGAATAAGTGGTGGTGAAGAACTAGTATTCGGCGAGGGCTTCAATACCAATTATATGATGTATATGCATCCAACCTATAGTGAAGAAGCATTAATGATAACCGTCCACTATGGATGGGCTAAATCCAAGATCTATGGAGGACCGTTGAGAGACCCCGGGAAATGGGAGCTAGTGTTTGATGGGGGAGACTATATTGTAGAATCAGTAGACTACTATGGTGGAAAACCATACATAATATACTATGATGGCAATGGGCTTGGACGAATACTGGAAGCCAGCAATAATAAGGTGAGAGAAATTGTTGGAGAAGACAAGAAGTATCCCTTAGAGAATGCGAGGATCTTTAAGGGAATGATAATATCCTCATACCTAGTAGAAGCTTCAAACAGGCTTAGAATATATGATCTAGAAGGCAGGCTTGTAAAGGAAATAGTATTTGATAAGCCTGGATCAGTTAACTGGCTAGTAATCCGGGGGGACAAGCTATTATACAAGTATGAGAGCTTTGATACACCCTACACTCTAAGACTCCTAGAAAACCCTCTCGGCGAACCGAAAACATTGTTGGAGCACCGTATCCCATTGGATATAGAGGTACGCGATGAATGGGCTACTTCAAGTGATGGAACTAGAATCCACTTCTTCACCGTAAAGCCAAGGAGAGGAAAGGAAAAGAAAA
>JALWGO010000321.1 GCA_027038805.1 Thermoprotei archaeon | reverse complement strand
GAAATCTCTCCCAAAGCGTCAACGAGGTATAATAGTTTTAGCTTACGTGGATCCTTTGCCACATCATCTATTGTTACTACATGCCTAGTAATTATTTTGAGCTCCTTTGTTTTAGAGGGCTTAGACACTAATACTCCACCTCCTATGCCGAAACCTTACTCATTTCTCCTCCAAATTATTCTTATCGGATATTTTTAACTCGTCTGCAAGCCTCTTAATGGCCTGCTCTCTCGTATACCCTGCTCTCTGAATCAATGCTATCCTATACTCTAGTATACTGTCTCCCTCACTCCCATAGAGTCTACGATACTCTTCTCTAAGCCTCTCCAAAAGCCTCCCAACATCCTCGGATACCTTCTCCTCTACAACGGGGACTGGTACAACCTTTGGTGCTGGCGACCTTAGTATTTCTTCTATGATCATGTAGAGCCTCCACCTAGCGCTACCAGCATAATATGTTGTAACACCAGTAATGGTTCCAAGTATACTGTATAATAAGACTGCTAAAGTGATGGTGAAGTCGTTGTAGTAGCCAGCATACACTATACTAATAGAGGAGAGAGCCATAAGGAGCACCGAGTATAGGATATAGCTTAGGGGTAAAGAGATAGCCGCTAAACCTCCAAGCAATAAGACTACTACACCAAACCATCCATTAAACCCTATTATAAGCAAGTCCAAGCCAGCAATAATCAATGGTGTTAGAATAGTAAATGCGAGAAGCTTAACCCTCCCCCTATAAGCCTTGTAGACGAGGCTAGCAGACCTATACAAGCCTGCCACCTCTTCCCGAAGCCTCCCAGCAAACTCCATCCTCCCCCTCTTAAGCTCAGACAACAAGTAGTCAATACTCCTAACCTTCCTAGCAAGATCAACAATAGTCCACAAATAATCACGTGAAATAAGGGGTGGGTCGTGAACCCTAGCCATCATGTCGGCAGCATTGTGGAGATCCCTCAAAACATCCTCAACACCGACAACGGTGTCTGCATCCATTTTCCCTAACTCGTAGATAAAACTCCTAATCCTATCCCATAGAATCTTGGCAGCATCAACCACTCCTTACCCACCACTACCTCTACACTTTGAGAAATACGTTATCTAGAGTTAAAAATAATGCGAAACATTAAAGTCCTCTCCCAGGTATTAAGCGGATACTTTTTATCCCATATCCTCCTATTATTATAAGGGATTGAAGGAATTGTATACTGTTAAGATAACATACGATGAACTAAGGGTTCTCTCGCACATAGTAAACAAGATGAAGCAACCCGTATCAATAACGTCTATTTCTAGAAGCCTAGGCTACCCGAAGGTAAAGGTTGCAAGAATACTCAGGAGAATAAAGAGTAACTGGTGGATAATGGCAGCACCAAGCATAGAGAGGATTTGTTTAAGAAAACTACTAGTGATATCAAAGGAGAAGCCACCAGAAGAAATAATAAACAAGGCAGTCTTCATAGGAAAAACCATTAGCGACAAATACGTTACAACCCTCTACATCCCGAAAAACCAGGATCCACAAGAATACCTCAACAAGTTTACAGGAATAAAAGGATACTACACCTTCACCCACACAGCATACAATAAACCATTACTCGAAAAATACTTCACAAACGGATACATCAAAGTAGACCTATACAAGGTAATCCTAGAAACAATAGAATCGATCCGACAAAACAAACCCCAACCACCCATCAAGCAACAATTCCACCCATGCCGTTGTATTCCACTAGACCCACTAGACAAGAAAATAATCCAAGAACTCGCAGACAACGGGCTACAATCAACTCGAACTCTAGCAAGAAAACTAAAAACACCAATAGAAAAAATAAACAAGAGAACAAGATACCTAACAAGAAACAATATACTCCAAGGCTACACCCTAGGATACAACAAGATAACAGACATGGGCCCCCAACTCTACTGGATAATATTCATAACAAAAACAAGAAACCAACAAGAAGCACAAAACATCATAACAAAACTCACCCACACACCCTTCACCGGACACATAGACTACAACCCAATAGAAAACACAATAAAACTAATAATAAGAAT
>JALWGO010000320.1 GCA_027038805.1 Thermoprotei archaeon | reverse complement strand
CTATGCCCGGATCACCCTGGCTCGAAGGCGAGAATCCAAGAGACCACGACCTAGTTGAAACCAAGGACAACACGATATATGTTGTAGTAGGAAACCAGCATCCACCAGACAGTATTATGTGCTATCCAAAATATATACCAGTAGAACATGAAACTCCTTGGAAGAGAAGAAACAAGTATTTCCTAAGAATACCGTCATGCTATGAGGTAAACCATATCTATGAGAAATCTAGGATAAAGCCAAGCCAAGTCTATGATGCAAGATACGGCGTAATGGTGCTCGGAGTTAAGAGAAGAGACGTTACGAGATACTATGATCCCGCTAGAAGACTCCAAGAGATAATAAGGTCTCCAAAAGACCAATTAGAAGCTCTTGTCGTTGAAGTAGTATACCAGTTAAGTAGACTAGGAGTCCACGTAGACTCTCTAGGCGTTACTGGCAGCATATTGCTGGGGATCCATAATAGTAGTGTGTCTGATATAGACCTCATAGTCTATGGTTGCCGCGAAGCATACAGCCTAGTAGAACAACTCGGAGAAGGAGGTATCGGGGAACTAGAAGCTCTCAGAAACGAGAGACTAGTAGAATGGGTTAAATGTCATTCAAGAGCCTATAGGCTACCAGGAGAACTCGTTAAAAAATACTATGCTGCTTGGAGAAGACTAGTATACCGTGGAAGAGAAGTCAGCTTAACATATGTTAACCCGGAGACAAGTAAGCGTTTCTACGAGAACGTTTACAGATACCTAGGACCAGCGAGAATAATCGTAGACGTAGAGCCCTGGCAGTGCGGGAGCATCTATTATCCGTCAAGAACCCTTGCACTATTAGAGAGAGTTGAGAAGGGTCCAAGTCTCAAGGAGAGAGAGATTGAGATCGTATCCTATGAGTCACTATATCTTAAACCACTAGTTTTTGGAGGAAGACTACTAGTAGAAGGAGCATTATACCAAGACTCTTACGAACACCTCCAACTACTCGTAGGTGTAAGAGAACATCGGGGATTCATTAAACCCCTACATTCCTAAATGATACCTCTACTCTATCTCCCTCCCGATAATCCATATTCGACCAATCCACTGGTATTATCTTGATAAAGGGTGCTCCAATGTATAGTCCAATCCCCTTAACCTTCACATCGTTTAAATAAACCTTAAGCCTCCTACGATCAACTATGAAGTGATGGAAACCCCAGCCATAGTATTTGTCGACAACACCTAGCAATATATTGGAGAAGCCTATCACGTCTCCATTAATCTTCTTGAATGGTGATACGAATATTCCATGCCTATAATGGGGGATTCCCCCATCAATAAACCCTTTTACTCCATTAACTTCTACTACGAGCGGCGTTATGGGCCCCAATACCTTGTTATCCGGCTCCACTAGCATATATCTGCCATGCCTAACGAGTATTATTTTACCACTAATTTTAGCCTCCCTCAACGGTTCAGCTTCCCTTAGGCTCTTCTCCATTTCTTCTAATAACTGACTAGAAGGCTCTAAACGCAACCCCCCACTCGCTCTAATGAACTCTGGCTTCCCTCTAACCTCTAAATGCATGTGTAGATCCGTCCATGGATAAAAGAAGGGGCTCTCAACAAGCCTACCCAACGGGGCTCCAACAACTATTTTCTCGCCGAGCTCTTGGTATGGTTTTACGTGGAGAAGACGAATATAGTAGTCTCCAACAATGTATCCAGAAACATGTTCGCGGTGAACAACCCTATAGAATACTAGTTCCCCAGTAAAAGGGCTGACGACTTCTTCTCCACTAGGCGAATAAATGTCTACTGCACTAAGACGTTTATGTGCATAATATGGGCTGTTAGCAAAGGAGAAATATCCTTGGATAACTACTTCAACGTTATTATAGCGTAACACGTAGGTTATGGCTAATACACCTTTAGATACATTTCCAACGTTGTCCCTAGTTTAACCACATAGTTTTATATCTTAAGCTACATAGCCTTGACGCTGAGGGAACCCCGGATATGAAGAAGATAGGTATTGTTGGAGGATTAAGCCCCGAGTCAACCATACTATACTATAAGACTATAGTCAA
>JALWGO010000319.1 GCA_027038805.1 Thermoprotei archaeon | reverse complement strand
GTGCGTGTAGGCTCAAAACTATGTCGTATCTACGTGCCTCCTCGCCTAGTTTCCTCGCCTTGCTCTCTGATATACGTACTCCTCTAACAGCTTCGTATTCTAGTGCATCGAGACCTATGCTAGCGAGATATTCGGGTACTTTCAGCATGTCTCCTTTGAAGTCTACGGGTTTTCCAGCTGGCCCAAAACGTAGTCTCTTAGGCATTGCTTCTAATCACCTCCTGGTCTTTTACCCCGTATAATATAGTTCGTCTAGAAAACATTATTTTATCGTCTAAGCCTATTTTAGTCTCCCTCCACATCTAGAATAACTGGGCTATGAGGAGGAATCCGGGATCAGAACCGGGTATTTCCCGTAATGGTGAAAAGGTTCGCGTACCGAGCCCTTCTCTAGCTATTCTTTTTAATGGTTCCTCGATAGTAAGCTATTAAACTAGCTATTAACGGCTAAATACTAATGGTGACACTCATGTCTAGGAAACTTAGACATATTAGAAGACTTGAACGCCACTTAAAGAAACACCCCAATGATAGAGTGGCTAAGAAGATCCTAGAAGCATTGAAGAATAACCAGTACGAATGGCACGGTAGAAGACTCGTATTAAAGATTGCATCAAGCTAGTATCCTAATTTTTCATTTTAAGCGATGATGATTTTGGCTACAACTGCCTATATCGTGATGTAACCTGGCCTTTCTGAGCAATAAAACGTTTTGATTGAGAGAGTAATTTTTAAACCGTTTTCCGATAGGTAGGTTTGAGGAGTAAAAAATGGCCAAGGTAAAGAAGTTAATCCTAGTAACAGCTACACACCATCCACTACATAAGTTATTTAGCAAGTTATTAGACGAGCTATCCGAGAAACTCGGTGTTGAAAAAGAGGTAAAGTATGAGGATTACATGTTCTTGATAAAGTATGGAGAAACCGATGAGTTCGGTATGGCTGGAACACCACAATTACTAGTTGAACTAGACGACGGAACCATAAAGCCAGTCTTAACCCAGAAGACCATGCCGTTAACACCAACACTTCAACCAGATGTAGATAAAGCTAGGGAAATGGTATTAAACAAGATTAAAGAGCTCACTGGAGAATAAATGCAATAACATGGAAAGAGATGTAGATTATTGATAACAAATTATTTTTACATAGAGTCTTCTATGGTAAGAGGCTAGAGAATCCATGTCTTATCCTCAAGTACCTTTTGTACCGTCACCAGAGCTTGTCGTAAGGAGAATGCTTGAACTAGCCGGAGCGGGGCCA
Source organism: Thermoprotei archaeon (assembly GCA_027038805.1). GTDB lineage: Archaea > Thermoproteota > Thermoprotei_A > Sulfolobales > WANQ01 > JALWGO01. Next base: position 814 of record JALWGO010000319.1, on the reverse strand, counting down.
AACGATATCGTATACGATCTGGGCGCAGGAGATGGAAGAGTAGTTATAATGGCGGTAAAAGAGTTTGGCGTCAAAAAAGCCGTGGGCATAGAGATAAGGAATGATCTCGTTAGAGAGGCTAGAAAAAAGATAGAAGAACTAGGCATTAGCGATAGAGCTAAGATACTACAAGAAGATATGTTTAAAGCTCAGATATCTGAGGCCACAATTGTAACCTTATTCTTGCTGACAAGCGTGAATGAGCGCTTAAGACCGAAACTAGAAGCCGAGCTAAAACCTGGAACAAGGGTAGTATCGCACGAGTTTCAGATTCCTGGATGGAAGCCAAAAATTATAGCCACTATACACGATGGCCGAGTATCTCATACTCTTTACTTATATGTTATAGGGGAACACAAATAAGGGTATACCATCAATACTTATTCCAGACTGGAGTAATGAGGTAAAAACACCGTGAATGATAAAGTACTAGTAATTAGAGCAGAAGATGGAAGAGTAGTACAAAGTATTATAGAAGAAGGCAAGATCGAAGACGTAGTTAAAAACTATGCACGGAGAGCCCTAAACGAGTGGGAGCCCATATACTCAGACTTTGTAGTCTTACGCGATAAATACGAGGTTAGATTAAAGTTACCCATAAGTCCAGAACAGTTCGAGAAATTCTCAAAATACGGTCTTGAAAGAACTCCAGACGGCTACGCTGTCTTCAGTATAACAATCTACACTATAAGCTTTGATAACTTCTGGATAGAGGGGAGCTACCAGGATAGGAAAATGTATCTAATAGCCCCATATGTCGACGAGAACATCAAGA
>JALWGO010000318.1 GCA_027038805.1 Thermoprotei archaeon | reverse complement strand
GGTGCGGCGGCCGGGATTTGAACCCGGGACTTCCGGCGTGGCAGGCCGGCGTCCTAGTCCAGGCTAGACTACCGCCGCTTCGTGAGATCTTACATACTGTCTAGTTTATAAAAATTATTTTATTTCACTCAAAACACATTCTGCCAACACAAGACATGCTTTCTAAAAATTTTAATAAGACCACTTTCTTAGGCTTCAACCGTGTGAGAAATATGAGCGACTACATGAAACAATTAAGAGATATACTAGTAAAAGAATTAGCAAAATGCTATGCTATAGGCGTCAAATCTAAGACTGTACTCCAGATATTACGTGGCGGAACTGTTGAGGCAACTATAAAGGATAGCGGAGAATATGTTATCGTGACTATTAGTGGAAAAGAGTACAAATACGATAAGTGGTATACGAAGCCAGTGCATTTGGCAAAGGTAATAACTAACTACTTTAACCCGAAATGCCAGTAGAATAGAATGTATTAAAAAGTAATTTTTCGCATACCATCTCTTTTACACCAGACTAACAAATACAGTAGTACTACAACTATGATTAAACAATACATGATTAAACATGAAACGCCTTCAAAAATATCAACATGTTTAAACATAGTAATAAAGGGATAAGTATCACACTCCGCACTGTTATGGTGCCGCGGCCGGGATTTGAACCCGGGTCACGGGCTCGAAAGGCCCGCATACTTGGCCGGGCTATACTACCGCGGCACCAGACATGCTTTAGATACTAGAGTCCTTCTTAAGTCTAACTTGTATAGCGTTTATAACTTTATTTTCTAGAAGTCTTCTTGAGGTAAAAAGGTTGCACGGGAGACCTAAACACTGGCGTTGGGGGAGAAGCGGACCAGGTAGACCAGCTAAACCTAGATTTATATGGTATAATCCAGGCAATATAGTGTTTGTTCCGATGAAGACGGACAATATCGAATATTATGGTGAACCAATATACTTGCTACCAGACGAACTTGAAGCATTAAGGCTTGTTTATTTCGAGGAGCTCACTCAGGAGGAAGCCGCGAAGCGCATGGGTGTTTCGAGAGGTACTTTGTGGAGGGCATTGAGTAGTGGTAGAAAGAAGATGGTTAGGGCATTAGTAGAACTTAGACCTATAGCTATAATACCACCCGAGGAATAATTTATAAAAACACAATACATGATGAGGTAGTGACGATGGATGAAATATTTAAAATAATTGAGTGCACTGAAGTATTCAAACTGATAGGTAATACACCCTTAATTAAATTAAAGAATATCTATAGAAAAACTAGTAATATATGGGTAAAGCTGGAATACTATAATCCTACGGGAAGCCATAAGGATAGAATAGCTCTTTTCATGTTATGCAAGGCTCTAGAACAAGGAGTAATCAAGAAAGGCGATATTGTTGTTGAAGCTAGTACTGGAAATACTGGTATAAGCATAGCCTATATTGCCTCACTATTAGGGCTTAAACCAGTAATAGTAACCCCCGTAGATATAAGTCTTGAAAAGAAGAAGTTGATAAAAATAATGGGTGGCGAAATAATAGAGATAAAGGAAAAAGTTGATCCAGCTACTTATCGGAAAAAAGCTAAAGAACTAGCAGAAGAACTTGGAGGATACTATGTGGGACAATACGATAACCCCGCAAACCCCGAAGCCCATTACATGACAACGGGGCCGGAAATCTGGAAGCAGATGAAAGGAAAAGTAGACGTATTTGTTATGGGTGTGGGAACGGGAGGGACTATTACGGGAGTCGGTAGATTTCTAAAAGAAAAAGACAAGTCTATTAGAGTTATAGCCGTAGAACCCGAGGGAAGCGTGATATCAAAGAAACTACGCGGAGAAGAAGCAGTATACAAGCCCCACATAATTGAAGGATTAACAGGCTATGATATACCAGCGAATCTTGACACGAGTATAGTTGACGAATACGTTATGGTCTCGGAGGTAGACGCAATTAAAACATGTTATAAATTACTGAGATATGAGGGAATATTTGCTGGGCCAAGTACTGGTGCCAACATTTACGCCGCTCTTAGAATAGCCGAAGAGATGGAGGAGAACGTAAATATTGTTACGATTGCTGCCGACACTGGCTATAAGTATTTGTCAACTATCTATAATGAGAAATGGCTTGAAAAGAAGTTCGGGTTAAATATCAAATCCTTGCTTTCGTAAACACTCTAAAATCATGTTACCCACGTTCTCGTATACTCCATTTTCCGCTAATACTAGTTTCCACGTCTTCTCCATATATTCTCTTAGACTAGCCAGTGTCTTATCGACCTTGTCTTCTAGAACACCATACTTATCATAATCTGCGATAACGCTAAGAGGGGGTCTAGGCCTCAGGCCCGGTTTCTCGTCGGGAACACCTATAGTTAAACCCACTACTGGTAGAGAGCCCTTGGGAATATTTAGAAGACTGGCTATCTCACATGCTGCTGAATATACTGCTATGTAGCATATACCGTAGCCTAAACTCTCAGCTGCTATGGCTGTAAAAGCTGAAACTATTCCTGCATCAATAAGTCCCGCTAATAGGAACCCTATGTTATGTTTACCTGGAGCTACATTGATTTTTCTCAGGATCTCATGCATCCGCGCGTAATCTATGGTAAATACTAGTAGTACTGGTGCTTCCTCTACATGTCTTTGACCCCCTACGAGCTCGGCTATCTTTTTTCTCAGCGACTCGTCTCTTACAACGATAACGTTTATCCATCCAAGACCCCATCCGGTTGGAGCACGTCTAGCAGCCTCCAATATTGTCTGCAAGTCTTTTTCATCAATGCTTGTCTTCTTATACTTCCTTACACTTCTATGATTTAGTATCGTTTCAATACATTTATCACTCATTGATTTCACCTATTTAAGTCTGGATAAAAGGTTATTTTACACTATAAAGGATTTTATGCATACTATTAAATGTTTCATTAATAATCTCGTTTATATTTCTCAGCCTAGATTTATGGTCATTAAACATGTTTTGCCCGGTAGTATCAATTGTTACAAGCATAGGTCCCAGGTTCTCTACTTCTAGAACCCATAGTGCTTCCGGTATACCCAGTTCGATCCAATAGACCCCTAATACGCGTTTCACAGCATTAGAGCCTAGGGCACCGCATCCTCCGGGAAACATGACAACAACTGAATGGTATTTACGGCAGGCTTGAGCAGTCTTATCACCCATGAATCCTTTTCCTATAATCATCTTAACTCTTGTCTTCCTTATGAAGTCTGCTTCATAGGATTCCATTCTCATACTTGTCGTAGGACCTATCGACACTATATGGTATCTATTATCCTCTATTTTTACAACGGGTCCTGCATGAAATACTGCAAGGTTCTCCAAAGATATTGGCGGCTCTATATCGTCTTCTACTATTCTTTTATGTGCTTGGTCACGTGCTGTTACAATAATACCGGATAGGTAGACTATATCGCCAACGCGTAGTTTACGTATGTCTTCTAGTCTAATGGGAGACCTTAGATTATACTCCAAGGCTTTTCACCAGTAATCTAGGAACCTGTATTCATTTGATGGATATAGTACTAGTACTCCTCTCCTCAAAGCCCAACAACTTATAGATACGCCTACCGCAAAGGTTGCTGGATGCCTATAACCATATTCTATGTGTACGTCTAGTATACCGTTTCTCCCCCTAAGCCCCTGTGGGCCTATTTCAAGTTTATTCAGCTTCTCCAATAATGTCTCCTCTAATCTAGCTATTCTTTCATCATCGTGTCTCTCTCCTATTCTTCTAAATAATGCTTTTTTCGATAGAATAGCTGCTACCTCCATAGTAGGCCCTATACCTATACCGATAACTAGTGGTGGACAAGCATTTACACCGTACTCAGCTACTACTTTGAAGACCAGTTTTACCATATTCTCCCATCCGGTTGAGGGTTTGAATACCTGGGCTCTTCCAGGAAAACTGCTTCCACCACCCGCTACGTACAACCCTATTTCTATTACATCATTATCTACTAGTTCATCCCAATGAATCCACGGTACGTATCGTCCAATATTATTACCACTATTATTATTTGTTAAGGGATTAACAGCATTGGGTCGAAGAGGTATTGTTTTTGTTGCTATCCTAACTGCTTCAACTATCTTGTTCTTCAACGACGCGGTATGCGGGGAGCGTATACCAGCTTTTATAAAGAACATTAACGTACCAGTATCCTGGCATAAGGGTAGTCCCTTTTCTTCCGCTATACTTATATTAGAAAGCATTGCATGGTACACGGCATCTAGAGTCTTATCCTTGTTCTCCCTATAAGCCCTCTTCAACGCCTCCTTAACATCTATTGGCAGTCTCGTCTCAATTCTTCTTATAAAGTCTACGAGAATACTGGTTACGTCTACCCTAACCACCCTGACATAGTCTTATGTTTTACCGCCTATATAGTAGTTATAACACCTAGAAGCCATTAATGGAGTATTGAAAGTGGTAGCACATGGATGAAGACAACGTTATTGTAGTGAAAAGCGACACGATAGAATATTTGGACATCGTCGGCGACATCATAGGGAGTGAAATGGGTTTCCTACATTCATATTATGCAGTAGAATCAGTTAAGAACGGGTGGGCTAGAACCGTAGTCGCATTTCTTGATGATACTCCTATTGGCGTGGGCATATACTATAATATTGGCCCAGAAATATGCGTCCACTACTACATAGTCGTCACTAAAAGCTATCGGGGATTGGGGGTAGGGAAAATCCTTGTATCATCTATAGAAGAATTAAACAAGAACTCAACTATATTTCTAGCTACAACAAGAGAAGACAACCACGCATCGCGTAGATTGTTCCGATCACTCGGATACATAGAGTATACATGGGATTACTTGGAGGAGAAAGCAGGCTTCAAAACCGTGAGGGAGATAATGCGTGCTACATGCAGCTTCGATGATGATCTAGTAATGGTTAAAGCTTCCTCAGATGACTCGTTGAGCTTGCTTGCCAGGTATGTTTGGAAGAGGCGGGAGACGGTATTGAAGGTTTGGAGAGATATATGTTGGAAGCCGTGGATAAGGTTGAGGATGCATTAACGAATCCCGTACCGTATTATTTCGTATTTCTTCAATTATAGTAAAAAACAACCTTTATTTTCCCATGCATTAACCTATTATAGTGTAAGGAGGTGTAATCGGGTGCGGATAACCAGTTTCTTGAAAAAGACTCCTCTAATAATAATAACACTAATAATCCTAGTAAGCATTGTCGCCTCGATGGCGGCATATAATGGGAATGGTATAGGATTATTCTTCCAGACGACCGTTAAGGAGCCAATAATCCTAGTAGAGAAGAAAGGGTTACCGGAGAGCATGTGGCCCGGTAGCACTGCTACCGTAGAGTTTAAGCTAAGCAATATCCACTTAAAACCATACCTAGTAAACTGTACCATAACCCTCCCATCACCAGGAGACGGGTTATCCGATGGTAGAGGCTTCGACGTACTATCATTTACGGTCAATGGTGAGAATAGAACCGCCGACCTATTAGATGATGGAGTAGCCCACTTCGTCATCGACGGTGGTAGTACGGTAAAGGTAACGGTAAAGATTATAGCTAGAGGCGATGCTCCATCCGGGCCAGTTGATATAGGGATAAACGTGCTCAGATCAGTAGTATTAGATGATCCTCCAAAATACATTCACTTAAGCTGGGCGGAAAACGATGTCTACCATACGATAACCATTATGTGGTGGACTCAGTTCGACGTAAGCGGTAACACAGTAGTATATGATACTGTATCCCATGCAAACGATAGTGTTGACGCCTATAGGTTCCAGGCAACCGCGACAACCCATAGAGTATGTGCTTACGGTAAATGCTTCCCAGGATACTGGCACGAAGTAACTCTAACAAACCTTGAGCCAGGCAAGACATATTACTTTAGAGTAGGAGGCGTAGGCGGCTGGTCCCAAGAATACAAGTTCCACACAATAGCACCAGACCAGCCAGTAAAAATAGTAGTAGCAGGAGACAGTAGGAGGCCTTGGGGAGAAGGATACGAGCTCAAAGTACACCCCGAAAGCCTATCCAACTACCCATACTCTAGAATATGGGTCAGCAAAGCAGTAGCAGCAGACGAACCCGATGCAGTAGTATTCGTAGGAGACATGGTGGAGTCGGGCAACGTCTGGGAAGACTGGGAGAAATGGTTTGAAGACGTCACCGACAACCTAGTAACAAGTGACGGCAGGATCATACCGATAATCGCCGTTATAGGAAACCACGAAATGGGCTCCTACCCCAACGTAGAGTCAACCTACGAGTGGTTCAAAGGACTATTCGCAAACCCAGGCAACGAGCTCTGGTTCTCCCTAGACTTCCCATACACCCACATAACAGTCCTAGCAACAACCGGTGGATGCGTAGGCACATGGTGGGGCCCAGCCATACCCGAAGCCGAGAACCAGACCCAGTTCC
>JALWGO010000317.1 GCA_027038805.1 Thermoprotei archaeon | reverse complement strand
CAAGTGATCCAGACATATATGCTGTAGGAGACTTAATAGTAACAAAAGACTACGTGACCGGAAAACCAACAGTAAGCATGCTTGCAACACCAGCTTTCCATCAAGGAAGAATAGCGGGTCTCAACATAGCTGGATACGAGAAAAAATACCCTGGAACCCTAGCACCATTTATACTACAATTAGAAAACCTTGCCGTCGGTGGAGTAGGCTTAACTAAGACTAGAGCCGAGAAGATAGGGCTCAAAGTAAAAGCTATGAGGATACAAGCGTGGGATAAACCACACTTCATGCCCGATGCGGAGAAAGCATATGTTAAGATAGTATATGATCCAAGTGATGGCAGAATACTTGGAGGACAAGTAGCATGTAAAAGGTGCAACGCATCAAAATATGTTGACCTATTATCTGCGTTGATAAGAAACAGGGCTACTGTAGAGGACCTAGTATATACTGAAACAAGCTATATGCCAAGAGTAAGCGAAGTATACAGCCCACTATTCGTTGCCGGAGAGTCTATTCTAAGAAGACTAAAGAAGATCTAATAACCCGTTTTATCTTTTAATAACATAAAAATATTTTATTAGGTAACAACCCCCACTTCTCGGAGGAGTAAAAATGAGTTTAGCAGAGATACGTTTCATTCAAAAAAGACTCGAAGAAAAATATGCTGAAGTAGGGAAGATAGCTGGTAAATACGTTGAAGCAGGCTATACGGTGAGTGTAAAGCAGACTAAGACGCATAGAGGAGTAATAGATATTGTTGCGAGAAAAGAGGAGACTTATGCAATAGATGTTTACAAGAAAACGGGTCCCGTACCAGTAAGTATTATCGAAGAGATAGCTGAGAAAGCAAAAGCCATTAACGCGAAACCCGTACTAGCCCTATGGGGTAGGGGACCAAAAGTTACAGAAGAAGTATTAAAGAAAGCGGGAGAACTCGGTGTAAAAATAAAACGTTTCTCCGACTAGGCAAGCAGTAGTGCAAGTATAGCTTTTTGTACATGTAGCCTGTTTTCAGCTTGATCCCATACAACACTCCAGGGACCGTCTATTACTTCATTTACGACTTCTTCTCCCCTATGGGCTGGGAGACAGTGCATGAATATAGCGTCTCTTGCCGCATGCTTCATTAAATCTACTGTAACTCTATAGGGTTCTAGCATCTTTACCTTCTTTTCACGTTCTTCTTCTTGTCCCATACTAACCCATACATCCGTGTACACTATATCGGCTCCCCTCACAGCCTCGTAGGGATCCTCATAGAATTCTATAGTAGCACCAGAGAATTCTGCAGCCTCCTCTGCTGCACGAAGTATTTCCTTGTTGGGTCTAAGCTCCTTAGGTGATGCTACTGCAATATTTACTCCCAGTTTAGCGGAGGCGAGAAGGAGGCTATGCAATACGTTATCTGATCCGTCTCCAACAAAGACAAGCTTCAAACCCTGCAACTTACCCTTCTTCTCCCATATAGTAAACATGTCACTAATAGCTTGTACAGGATGAACTAGATCGCTCAACCCATTTATAACCGGTACATCTGCGTATTTTGCAAGTTCAACAATAGTTTCTTGAGCAAATACACGGGCCATTATACCGTCAACATAGCGGCTTAGGACTCTAGCAGTATCAGCTATAGTCTCACCACGCCCCAGCTGTAGGTCACGCCACCCAAGGTATAATGCATGGCCACCTAGTTGTAGCATAGCTACTTCGAAGCTTATCCTTGTACGAGTACTGGGCTTCTGAAATATCATTGCTAAGACTTTTCCCTGTAGGACGGGGATAACTCTTTCCCCGGCATAGAATCTCTCTTTAAAGATTCTAGCTGTATCAAGAATGCTCCAAAGTTCTTCAGGCTTATAGTCTACTAGCCATAGAAGATCCTTGCCTTTAAGGTTGCGGATAGAAGACCAAGACCTATACTCCAATACGTTAACCACCATGTTCATAATATCATAGTACAAACATAATAATATATCGGATATTATACTAAAACAACCACAATGTTACCTATTAGGTATTGTTCAAATTCCTTTCCCACTCACCTACAACTATTGGATCCCCCTCACGTGTTAGGAACAAGCTAGAGATA
>JALWGO010000316.1 GCA_027038805.1 Thermoprotei archaeon | reverse complement strand
TGTCTTCATCCAATAAGATCAAGCTAGCACCAGCTTCAACAGCCTCCTGTATTGATGCAGCAGTACTCGTAGCACCACTAGCGTCAACAGTAGTAAAACACCTCGTATCCCTACCACCCGGTAAGTCATGGATAAACGATGATATATCTGTACAAGAGATAAACCGTCCGTCCTCAGCTCTAACACTAACAGCATTACGTATAGTCACAACTCTCTCCCTACCATCACCCGGAATATGGTTCCACACACCAGCCGCTATTGCTTCTAGAAGAGTAGTCTTACCATGAAAAGCCGAACCCATAATAACAGTTAAACCCTTCCTAACACCCATACCCGACACAATAGTATCAAGCCATGGAACATCGAATTCAACTCTTAGACTAGGAGGAGACTCAAAGGGGACTGCATCCCTTAAAGGCTCGTGGCATCCACCACACCTCCTCGGAAGAATAGATCCATCACCAATAAAGGATACCAATCCCTTAAACAACAACCTAGCTCTAAGATATTCTTGAAGCCTCCAAGCAACAATATGCTTCCTCAAAGAATCCTCAAATCCACGCCAATCCAAAGTCCTCATAAAAACACTAGGCAAAACCTCCAACAATAATTCACGAGCAACCCCACCCAAAACACGTCTACGCCTAGAAGGCAAGCCAACCCAAACACGAGCAACAATTCTCCCATCAATAAGCTCTACACCACTCCTCCTCAACATAACCGGCCCTGGCTTAGGGAGACCCAAGAACCCACTCCTACCCTCACCTCTCTTCCGCGAATAACGCTTCAATAAACCATAGAGTCTACGGTAAACCCAGTCAGCTAATGCTATTGGGTAACGAGTACTCCACTTCGGGAAAGAGTAATGAGCCTCTAATCTAACGGTACTTGGAGGGGCAAAGGGGTCGCCTTGAACCCTAACAACACGGACAATAATTCCATCAACTTCTTCTATAGCGCCTACAAGCCTCTTATACTGCTTATACCCTCTACCATCTATTGCCTCGATTATACGGGATATGTTCTTACTCAAAGCCTCTGAAACCCTCTCTAGTATTCTCCAAGAAGCGGGCTAGCTTTTTATATTTCAACAAGTATTTAGACAATGCAACAACTGGATAGGGTGTCCAATTGGAGCCCCTCATATACGCACGCCTAAAAGACAAGGGCAGGAAATTCATTGAAGACGTTAAGGGTAGAAGAGTCTTTGCCCTATACTTCATCGGTTCTACTAAGACATCAACTATACCCGGAATCAGTATTGCGGGAGCTACACCAGAACTAACACTCTATACTCCAGCAGTAGATGTCGAATACCTTGTACTCGGTAAACCAGTTAGCAGTGAGCATATACCAGTTACACCTGAAGGCATACCAACACCAGCTCTAATCACGCGAGCAGTATTAGAGAAAACCGGTATGCCCTTCATGGTAGTAGATACGGGATCCTTTATCGAACCCAAAATACCCCACACACTACTACCCAGTCGCTGTGTCGGCGAGAGAATTGATACTGGTAGAGCACTAGACTACGAGACCACTAGAAAACTCTACAGGGAAGCAGGTATCCTCGCATCAAAGATAGCTAGAGTCGCAGAGGTAATAGTATTAGGAGAAAGTATACCCGGAGGAACAACAACTACTCTAGGAACCCTAGTCGCACTAGGATACAATGCATGGGGAAAGGTAAGCAGTGCTGGCCCCAACAATCCACATAGCCTCAAAGAAAGAGTAGTTAGAAAAGGCTTAGAGCAAAACCCCGACCTCCCAACAAGTGATCCATTCAAAGCAGTATCACGTCTAGGAGACCCCGTCCACGTCTCAATAGCTGGCTTCTTAGAAGAAGCAGTTAGAAGAGGCTTAAAGATAATCCTAGCTGGTGGAACACAAATGGCTTCAGTACTAGCAATAGCAGTAAAAAACGGAGTAGAATTAAACGATAACGTAGTTGTCGGGACAACAAGGTGGATTATAGAAGACGAGTCATCCGATATAAACGGACTAGTAGAAATGATATCCCCAGATACACCAATAATAGCATACAACTACGACTTCTCCAACGCCCCATACGAGGGCCTTAGATACTATGAGAA
>JALWGO010000315.1 GCA_027038805.1 Thermoprotei archaeon | reverse complement strand
GAGAATAGTTTCAAGAATATTATCAACTATAGAAACTAGTAAGGATGCATTGTTCGTAGTAGGTGGTGATTCTAGAGCATTATTTATAGATCATAGTGAAGCAACTAAAATATTAGCAGATGATAATGTAGTAATTGATATAGGGAAGAATCTAGTAAACTATAATTACATAGACATAGGTGTCATGGCAGTAAGACCACAAGTACTAGGCTATATAGAGGAGCTAGCGGGTAAAGAAGAGATATTGTCTATGAGTACAATAATACGGGCATTGGGAGCCAAGAAGAAAGTTAGAATAGCCGATGTAACCGGATGTTACTGGACAGAGATAGATACAGAAGATGATTACTATGAATTATTCGGTGGAAAAAGAAGCTTGGTACTAAAGAAGGTATTAGAAGAACTAGGCTGGGATTAGAGAATGAAGACGTATAATGGAAGGATTCTGGTAAAGTCTACTGATGGACCAGTATCAAAGTATATTAACAGGAAAATATCTACTAGAATTACACGTATAATAATAGAACACAATATACCCTTAACCCCGAATCAAGTCTCAATTATAAGCTTTCTACTAGGAGTATTTTCTGGAGTCCTTTTTGCAATAAATAATCTAATAATAGGAGGGATTCTAGTACAAGTATCTTCAATAATAGATGGAGTTGACGGAGAACTAGCGCGGGCCCTAAATAGGACAAGTAAGTTTGGTGGATTCTTTGACGCAGTATTAGATAGGCTAGCGGATATATCGGTTATTACTGGGCTAAGTATAGTAATGTTAATGTATCATGGATACTGGAATGTACTGCCAGTACAATATCTATTACTAGTAATAATATTCTCCCTAAGCGGTGATATCTTAGTAAGCTATATTCATGCTAGAGCAGAAGCAAGTCTTGGTGTAAGCCTACATAAGATATGCCGAGTACCAGTATTTGCTTCTAGAGACGTACGGTTATTCATTTTATTTATTGGTGGATTGTTACAGAGGCCTTTAGAGACTCTAATACTAATATCCATTCTATCCTATACCTATGTGGCTGTTAGGCTTGTAGAAGTATCAGTATTGTATCGGAGAGGGGTTCTCAAATGATGGTATTTTAGGCAAGCTTATTAATGACGCTTGTCATATTTCTTATCTATGAGGATAGTCTATGAGAATCTCAGTACCACAACTAGCAGCAAAATACATATACCCAGCATTAAGGAGAAGACTCGTTGAGATACTATATTACGAAGAGAAAATGAGTCAAATAGAAATAGCCAGACTGCTAGGCATATCGCAGTCAGCAGTATCAAGGTATGTTGAGGGTAATAGGGGGGTCTACATAGACGTATCAAAGTACAAAGATATAGATAGGGAACTTAGAGTCCTTGCACATAGGATAGCGGGTAAGAAGATTAGTGTATATGACATGCAGTTGGAGCTATCTAGGATAACAATGGTTTTCTTGGGTAGGGGGTATGCATGTTTTCTTCACGCTAAGTTGGACAAGGATATTGATCTGGGGAAGTGTAGGACTTGTATAGTATTATTTGAACCCTATACGAAGAGTTCGAGTTCTTAGCTTTTTGTTAGTGATTGTAGTAAGGTATATATACTGTGTTAACATATATATGACACGCGTCATATAGGTGTGTTTCATGAAAACAAGATTCCCACGTGAAATACTTGAGAAAAGACTTCGCAGATTCCAGGAAAAACTCTCCGAGAACAATATAGATGCAGCCATGATACGTACTCTCTCAAGCTTCATATACTTCACGGGAACGAAATGGCTACGTCCCGCTATACTGATTCCAGCAGATGGCGAACCAACACTATTTGTAGCAAGGGGCGAAGAAGAGGGAATAAAGGAGAGAACATGGATACACAATGTGGTAACCTTTACCGATGGAGGAGACCTTATGGCAAAAGTATCAAGCACTATAAGAAACAATAATTACCAAATAGTAGGCTTAGAATATGGTATAGAGCGAGATGCATACATAATATTCTTTGAAATGTTCAAGCGCCTAAACCCTAAAGCAAAAGTTGTAGACATATCTGATATACTTTACACTATGCGTATGATAAAAGACGAATACGAGCTAAACG
>JALWGO010000314.1 GCA_027038805.1 Thermoprotei archaeon | reverse complement strand
TCAACCTACCAATCCACCAAGGCTTATGGTGTAGGCTAGCAACATAGAAGCCCCCCATGAAAGCGTTGCCGCGGAAAGGAAGACTAGACATATCCGCTTCAACAAAGTCTACTAGAACATCAACACCCCTACGCCTAGCCCTCTTAAACGCTAACACGAGCATGTTGAAAGCAAGGTCAAGGCAGACAACCCACACCCCAAAACGTTCAGCAACATAAAGAGAGTACTGACCCGGCCCACAGCCCCCATCAAGATAAACACCTGGACCCCTAACAACAACTCCTACTGGAGCCCAAAGACGACGCCTCAGGTAACCATAAGATACAGCGATTTCCTCGAAAACACGTTTAACACTCAACGTGATATCCAAGGCCCATATAACCCTGCTACTTAGTAAAAGAGTAGATATAACACCTAAAAACATTAATGAACAAACTATTAACTAGCCCGCGACACCCTTCAGACACCCCCTAGACGAACCGGGGCTGGGATGAAGAAGGGGCTCAGTATAGGTGATGAAGACTACGCCATCGGGAAATACGTAGGATGCCCGGAGCCCGATCCACTGAACCCTCCCAGCAAGACCCTTATCACTTCTCGGGGAAAGTACAGCAAATAGGGTTCTTTGAAGTAAAAACTTTATTGTCTAAGACGAGATTAGAACGAGTCCTAGGAGGGGGGAAGATTCTATGGGTGATAGGGATATTGTTAGAGTTAGGGTTAGAGTATATGGTATAGTGCAGGGTGTAGGGTTCCGATACTATACTAAAATGCATGCCGATAGACTTGGGGTAAAAGGATACGTTGAAAACAAGCTTGATGGAAGCGTTGAAGTCGTAGCAGAGGGGCCTAGAGATAAGGTTGAAGCACTATTAGACGTTGTTAGAAGAGGTCCTCCCGCAGCAGTTGTCGAGAGAGTTGACGTAGAATACGAGGAGCCTAGGGGAGAATTCGATAGGTTCTACATAAGGTATAGGGGCAGATTCTTATTCTAAGCAAAGAGGAGATCCTCGGGGCTTAGAGAAATTGGCGAGGCTACGCGTAAGAGTTCAAGGTAGGAGCAGTGATTACTGGAGGTACACGCTTTCGTCGTGGCTAAGAGAAGTAAAAGAGATACTCGAACAAGAATACAATGTATCCCTTGAAATAGTTGAAGAAGACGTAGACATTGATACCCCGAGAATACTCGTAGAAAACGAAATAGTATTAGAAGGAGTGCCGGGAGAAGAAGGATACCTAATAGAGGCTCTAAAGAAAGCGCTCAACGAAGCGCTCAAGGAAACCGCTCATCAATAAGGAGGTCTAGACAGCAATTATCTTAATAGCCTCCCAGGTATGTTTTCCTTCAAGGCAGGCCGTTTATTCTCTAATAGGAACACTATTTGTAATAAAATAAAGTGTTTTTATCCCCCAAGAACCCTTTTAGTCTTGTGGAGGAGGTCTTTAGAAATGGTTAGGAAAATCCGTATCCTAGGAGTATGGGAGGGCCCTCCAAAAGGGGATTTCCCTGTAGAGGCCCTCATGTCTAGGTTAAAGGAGCTCCCAGACGCTGAGATAATAGTTCATGAGGGTACAAAGATCCTCTCAATTCTGTTAGCAGAAGACGAATACGTTTATGGTATGGGTATATTCTATCACAGGGAAAATGAGAGCTGGATGATGCTACTAAGAGATAGAGCGGATTGGGAGGCAATAAAACACGTAGCAGAAGAATACAAGGATAAATTTGGGTCAAGTACAAGTGAGGCACTAAATAGAGCGTTAATATATCTAAGGCAGCACATAAAAGGTCGGGGACCAGGCAACGTAGATTTAGACTTCTTACTTGAGTAAGCTTAAAGCTAAAGGCCTCGAGACCCAAATTCTTTCTAATCTCCTCTAGATGAAAGATTACAATATACGTGTCTTACCTCTCAGTCTAGGATACCAAGGACAGAGTGTTCCCGCTTGAAGGGTGATTGGATACGCTTGAAGATTATGGGGAGATAAAGATAGAGTATCCAGAGAAGGTGCCAATAAATAATGGTATGGTGGAGTTTGAGGTTATAACGATCTTTCCACGGGAACTAGATGTAGCGTTAGTGGAAGTATATGGGCTTAACGAGTCTTTTAGGGAAGTAATATATAATAGTGATACATCAATTATACTTGTTGATTTCGTGAATCCTCCCCCCGGTAAACATTTGTTTAGTCTACGAGTGTATCATTCTAATACTATCATATATTCTTCTAGGTTTCAAATAGAATTCATAGGCGATCCCTTGGATGTAGTCTATGCTATAGCAGAGCGGAGCGGCAACGGTAAATATAGTGTTAGAATAGACCTAGAAGTTAGAGAAGCTCCACTAGAGTTATTTATAGAAGCGGATTCTTACCAAGCCTTTAGCTATTATAACAAGGTATTAGAGAAGGAGGAGAAAATAACTAGAGAAGGCTATCACTCAATAAGCCTCGGAGAATTCAATCTAGAGGACTATAGCCTAGAAATAACACTAGTTAGCATAAGAGGCGACTTGGAATGGAGGCGTATAATAGTTTTACCTCAAATAACTTGAGAATCTATGAGTAAACTAAGCAACCATTATATGTACATTCTTTGAAATATTTACTACTATTGGAAACTTCTCTATTATTTGCTGAGCGAGTTCTCGGGGGTTCTCAGCGAAGGCATAGAGACCTACAGGGGTGTATTCCAGGCTCCTACAATCCCATCTTGTAGGAACACTTACAGCTGGCGTTATCTTAGCGTAGAATGCTCTCCCACCACTCCATAGCCCTATTAAGAATACATCGTCTCCAACTTCTATTATTAGCAAGTAACAGTCCTCTATTCCACGTGGCTCTATTAATCTTATCTTATTTGCCCCCAGCTTCTCTCTTAAAATTTCTTTAACCTCTTCTATCCAAGACATGGTTAGGTTCCTCGTCTAAGCCATAGCTTAGGCCTGGTTTAATCGGTATCCTAGGTAGGATTGGCTAAGGGGTACTATAGTATTAGCGGTGTATAGTGATGGGGGCATCTATAAAGGAGGAGATCACGAGGAAATTCTATAATAAGCTCACTGTTTTACCCTCTAATAGAGTCCTAGTTACATCAATTATAGTTATACTGCTTATACCAGCTCTCGTAAACTACGCGTATACGAGGAATTATAATTATATTATAGGCTACCTTATAGGTGGTTTAACCTATGTCTTGCTTCTCCAATTATTTCTCTTGAAACGTGAGCCGTTTAACATGAGGAGAGCCCTGGGACTATCAGTATATTCTCTCGGTGTTGGGCTCATAGTAGACTTGCTCTCACTTCCAACCGGTCTTCACGGTTTCATCTTTACTAGTAGCGGTGGTATTGTCTTCATAGCATTACTAGGTCTTATAATAAGTGGGTCTGGTCTAGCAGTACTGCTCGGTATTACGGTCTCTGTTACCTCGTATATTGTTTACTCATTGTTTACGGGGCTTTACTATAAAGAATTAGTTGCAAATATCTCGGTTCTCGCAATCTCTATAACAGCAAACATGGTTTACATGCATTTAATTAGCGTTAAGGGTAGAGCCTGGGGGCTTGATCCCCTTAAACTAGCACGAGCCTTTCTTGCAAACTGGTTATCTAATATAGCTGAGCCCATGGAGAGAATATTATCGAGTTTCTCGATTCCAAGGAAGGCTAGAATAGATGTAGTATTGTTTGAGAAAGAAGGTTCAAGGCCCTTGGCCCTAATAGTCCCGGAAATACATTACGG
Source organism: Thermoprotei archaeon (assembly GCA_027038805.1). Lineage (GTDB taxonomy): Archaea > Thermoproteota > Thermoprotei_A > Sulfolobales > WANQ01 > JALWGO01. Next base: position 2,739 of record JALWGO010000314.1, on the reverse strand, counting down.
GCCATTTAAAAACGTTGGTAGCAGTATGATGCCCTACCTCATAGATGAGGCTATGGAGGCAAAGGGGTATAATGCTTTAGCTTTCCATGGCCCGGAGAACCATAGCCATAATTTGCCTACAGCAGAGTATTCCCGTAAAATAGCTTGGATGATAGCTGAGGAGATATCTAGGGTTAAAAGTATTGGGTTAACACCTAGGGAATTTTTCCGGGAAAAGACTGGAGAATGGGAGGCATTGGTCGTACCCTTCGATAAGGTCTCGCTCTTATTTGTAACGAGAGATAAAGGTATAGATGATCTTCCATCAAAGCTTAGAGATATTGCTGAGGAAATAGGGGAGAAAACTGGTATTCTTCCAATAATAGTAGATTCTCATAACTCTTACACGAGTGAAGACTTTAATGGAATGGAGGTTGAAGCCCTATTAAGAAAAACTGTAGAGACTGTTAGGAAGAAGAGGGAATGCGGGCTCAAAGTAGGATATGGTGAGACTATGATTAGGGCAAGGGGGCATCTCGGCTTATGTAGCGGGAGGATTAGGAGCCTCGTATTCGAGTGCAATGGTAAACGTGTTGGTATAACGTATATCTATGGCAACAATATGTTCCCTGAAACAAGAGCTAAACTAAAAGAACATGTTTCCAAATTAAAACTATTAGATGATTACGAGCCAATAACACCGGACGACCATACATGTACGGCTACATTAGCGGATCACCCCTATGTTCCAGTAAGGTATAGTGAGGAACTAGCTAACGCGGTGTTAGAGAGTATTAAAACAGCTATATCTGATCTCGGAGAAGCTAGAGCATATTATAAGAGGATTGTAATCAATAATGTCAGATTCGTGGGCCAGGTAATCTATGATATGCTGGGCTTATTAGAAGAAGTCGGAGGGTTTGTAGAAAGAACAATAAATATTGAATTCATATTGAACCTATTCTTCCAACTCCTCGTAATATATCTTATAGCCTTCCTAGCCTAGTACTTCTCTATTAAACCTACTATATATTTCTCGGAGACCACTAAGCCATTCATCAAGGCCTTCAGGGGTTTCAGGATAGCTCATATAATATCTTCTAATTTCCTCCATATAGTCTGAAACCTTCTTCAACTTGGCTAGTAGTCCAGGCCTCGATATCCCGGCTACGAGTGCCCTTAGAATCCTTAAAACAATCCTAGAGGTTACTCGGGCTTCACTACTAATAGTGTAGAGGTCGTCTCCACTTACAAGTTTCTTAGATATAATGAACTCGAACTCATCGTTGCCCATGCGTTGGAGGAAGAGTCTAAGTATATCAAGGCTTGCCTGCTTAGCACCATATTTCTCAATATAACATTTATTTGCTGGCCATAGACTCTTTGCACTAAAATCGTTTTTCTCAAAGGCTTTCTCGAATGCCTCGGCAACACAGTATGCTGCTAGCATGCTTGAACCCTTCCCACCGCCGTGGATGGGGTTTACAGTATAGCCTGCATCGCCTATTACAGCTATACCATTCCATACCAGGCTGTTTATAGGTCTCCTTGTTGGAACCGGTGCTCCAGCAGCACTTATGATCTCTCCCTTAACGTCTTCTCTATTTGCTAAGTAGCGGTAGAACATTTCTTTAGGTGAGGGATAACCAGCTCCACCCATTACTCCAAGGCCAACATTGATTTTTCTCTCTCCTTTAGGGAATAACCACCAGTATCCTCCTGGAGCAATAGTCTGGTTAATATATATTCTAATGTATTCTGGATCCCTTACCTCATGCTCAGTTATCCTTATCTCACGGTAAGCTATATTGAATTCTGTTGGATCAGCTTCTTCTGCAACAGGCCAGTCTTTGGGTAATTTTCTCCGAACCACTGCCGCGTTTCCGCTTGCCTCTATGACTGCTTTAGCCCTCAGTTCTAGTTGCCCGTTTTTTCCGCGGGCTTTTACTCCGACTACGTATCCATTCTCTATTATCGGGGCTAAGACAATGGTTTCATCTAATAATGTTGCGCCATGACTTATAGCGGTACTCATAATACGTTTAACAAAAGCTGGCGTGTTAACCATATAGCCTTTACCCTTAACTCTTATAACGTGTTTCTCCGTTGGACTATAGATGTCTATCCCATTAACAATATATTCCAGCTCCTCTCCATGGGGCGGTTCCAATCCTAGTTCCCCGAAATAGTGTTCACCTATAGCGTCTCCACAAGGCTTCCATCCAAGATTATTTCGGTTTACACGTTCGACAACCGCTACCTTGAAACCCTTCTTTGCTAGAAATAATGCGGCAGTAGAACCAGCTATACCTCCCCCAACTATTATTGCATCGTATTTCTCCTCAACCATAAATTACACCTCTCTTTACTTCTTGTCCCCTCCTACTCCTTTTAAAAACTCGGTGTGATCCCCTGGTAAGAGATCAAGGTGCCTTAAGACACGGTCCCTAAGACTCTGAGATACATAAACAGCTACCTTCTTCACGTCTTCTCCAACCCTACGGCTAAGCCATGATAATATGTTCTCAGCCTCCTCTAGGTTATGGTGATCCCATAGCCGGAAGCTTAAGTGAATATTATTTAGAATAGCGTCTCTAGCACTCGTTATAATATCTTCTAAACGACCATCCGTAAACAGGTGTACTTCAAGCTTCCAACAACCATTCATCAAGGCATTCCTAAAACCATCCCTAATAAAATCATTAAGAAGACCTAACTCGTTTTTATCAAGAAACAACACGACTACATACGTACTAGGAC
>JALWGO010000313.1 GCA_027038805.1 Thermoprotei archaeon | reverse complement strand
CTCCTGGGATAATAGGTATAGATAGTATTCTCTCTCAGCCTTTAAAACCATGATAATGTCTTCTTCACTCAACCCTGTTTTCTGGCGAATAAATTTTACGAGGTTTTCAGAAAAACCGTATTCTTCTAAAACCCTCTCGTCAACTAGCACTACATACACCTTAAGTGTAATCGGGGGACTCTTCTAGGGTCTAATATTATAGAACTAGGTGCAACTATATTAAATACTGGGTTTGACTGCAAGCATACAAAACAGCCCAAAGAAAAATAAGAGAGGAAACAATCTAAGAGAGGCGCTGGTTTATTGAGGGCTCTCTTCCTACCATCGCATGTAGGCTTAGGGCATGTTGCGAGAGACATTGCTATCGCTAGATGGATTAAGAGGAGGGAGCCCAGAGTAATCATTGAATGGTGTTCTGCAGAACCAGTTACAGGTTATCTAAGATTATGGGGTGAGAGGGTTCTCGAGTGCTCCTATATGCTTAAGAGTTTCTCGGAGGCAATAGAGGGGGTCTACAACTACTATGGGTATAGTTTGAAGAAGCTCTCCAGCTACCTTGAGATCCTAAGAGAAAACTATAGGGTAGTGGAGGAGTACGTAGACTTCAACTCCTACGACCTAGTATTTGCTGATGAGTTTTGGGAACTAGTACTCTCAGCACCCATCAAAGTCAAGGAGAGAGTGGTTTTTGGAACAGACTTTGTATTCAAGCCCTACGAGCCCGGTCTCCTCGGAAACATTATAGGGTTCATATTGAACCATTACTTTAAGAAAACCCTACCATTATTCAAGAAACTAGTATACCTCAACTCCCTCAACGAAACACCAAGCACCCGATGGTACCTCCTACTCGGTGAAAGAGTTAGAGACTGGATTAGAAAACACATGTTCATAGCCGGACTGGCTACGAGCTATCTTCCCGGAGACTTACCCGGGATAAGAGAGGCTAAGAAGAACCTAGGGTTCGGAGAAGACTCTAGGATAGTAGCGGTAAGTGTTGGTGGAACCGCTGCGAGAAGCAAGCTACTAGTAGAGAAGGCTCTCAGAGCCCACGAAATACTGAGGAAAAGAGGAGTAGACGTTAGACTAGTAGTTGTAGCTGGACCGAGAACAAGGATAGAGGAAACTATTGGCAACGATAGTGTTGTCTTCTATATGGTTGAGAGAAACCTCTGGAACCTATACATAGCCTCCAACGTATTCGTTACTAGAGCTGGTAGGACTACTACAGCCGACCTAGAATGTCTCCCCAAGAAAACCAAGGCAATCCTAATCCCGATAAGAAAGCACTTCGAACAAGAACACATAGCTAGAACACTAGCATCAAAGCATCCAGACTCCTTCTACTATCTAAGCGAAGACGTTAAAGTAGGGAGACTAGCTGAAACCATTGAGAAACTACTAGGAGAAGAAGACAATACCCCCAAGACAATGGGAGAAGACTGTAGAGGCTCTATTAATGCGGGAGAATATCTTCTACAACAATTAAAGCCGACTTAGTAACTCATGGTTCCTAGTCTACTCGATGTTTTCTCGTATCCTCTAGGGTTGCGAGCGCTATAGCCAACAATATCAATGAGGCTCCTAGAACCTGGATGGGAGACATTGTCTCTGAGAGGAAAATATATGATAGGATTGAAGCGAAAACTGGTTCTAAGAGAAATATTATAGCGGCAACCTCAACTCGTATAAACCTCTGCCCATAAACCTGGAGGATGGTGGCAGCATCACTACAGGCTAGGGCGAGGTAGACTAGGAGGGGTAGAGCACCCGCTATACCATTAACATCGAATACTCCTCCACTTATAATAAAGGGTGCTAGGTAGATGGTTGCGGGAAGCATAGAGTAGAAGACAAGAACTATTGGATCATAACGTGAGTAACGGTCAACCAACACTATATAGACAGCCCAAGCAAAAGCACCAGCCAAGACAAGAAGATCCCCAACATTAACCCCCCTAACACTAGGATTAGTCAAAAAATACAGTCCAGCCAAAGCAGAGAAGAGAGAAGAAGCAAGCAGGCCAGAATAACTACGCCCAACCAAACCCGAGTAAACGTGGACAAATACAACACTCAACCCAGTAATAAAAGCAGCATTAGAGGCAAGAG
>JALWGO010000312.1 GCA_027038805.1 Thermoprotei archaeon | reverse complement strand
ACAATATTCTTACTGGTCGCTAAGGCTTCAACAACCTCATAGTGTTGTGGTTTTAACTTAATAGTTGTTTCGAATAGGATATCTATATATTTCTCTATTACTTCCTCTACTGCTGTTTTCACAATATTTTCTAGCTCGTCAACATCTACTAGTAGTTGGTCTGTTAGTTCTATTACTTTGATATCTAATTTCTCGGCTAGAATCCTGGCGGCTTCATCAGCGTACCCTCTGCACGCAACGAGAGGTTTTGCATTAACGAGCATAGCATTTACTAGGGCTTGGCGCAGACCGTTTACATCAATGCGTCCAGCCTTTACTTCTACAGCGTATTTTTCATTAGTTTTCTTATCAACTGCTATAGCGTCTATCTCTGCTATTTCTATTCCCGTTATAACTATCTTATAATGTGTATCAATGACTTCATATCCCATTGTCTCAAGTACTTGTAGCGCTATCCTCTCACTTGTCCTCCACTTAGTTTTAGGAGATATGTTCATGGATTACCGCCGGACTTCTTGTTTATTTTTCTTAGTGAAAACTATATTAAAGATCTTCTTAGGAAGAATATCAGAATATCTAGATATGAGGGAGGATGCTTTGGACAATAAATATAGAATTGTTATCATGTTAGTACTCCTTGTACTAGTATACGCTAATATTCTTGTAGTATATGCTCAACAAGAAGTACTAGTATATCACGTATATTATAATGATGTATTGATAATGCAGATGGAAGTTATCCCTGTTAATGCTGAGAATATTAGAGTAAAGATTGTGCCATTGTATGATATTGATTCACGTACATTTTATGCAATATCGGACTTACTAGTTGCGCCAACAAAGTATAGGTTTATTCTCAAAGACTTAAATTATCTATTGGAGAAAACTAATGCTAGAGTAGAGATTAAAGACAATGTTACGATACTAGAATACAAGGTTGGTAAGTTTATGAGAAAGTCCATCTATGATAAGAGTATGGGAGTTCTCCTAAGAGAGTCAAATATCTATGACGACATAAATATAACTGTCTCTCTAATAACTATTATAGGAACGTGGCTCTATTATAACACTATAACTACTACTATTCCCTTAGTAATAGTTATACTAGGATTAGCAGTATATAGTTATGTGAAGAGAGAAAACATAAGAATACTCTAATAGAGTAACGGCATATTATTACTTCCATGAGGGCGTGGTAGAGCTGGAATACCTAGACGCCTTCTAATTTCCCTTGCAAATACTTCTCCTGCACCTTGTCTATACGTGTCAACGACGACTATCTTGGGGTTTGATTCTTCAACATATTGTAATAATTGTTCGAAATCAGCATGATCGCTTAGAGCGACAACCCATGTCTTATAATTAACACGTCTATATGGTTCTTTAAACTCCCATCCTGTAAGGATAATCTTGTTGTATTTATTAATTCCATATTCTTCTATTTTACTATTACTATTTGCATGGAAGAAGCCTACAAACCATTTATCTCTTATAATCTCCTTAGCTTCAATACTTTGTATATTAAATACATCTTTTATGATAAAACCGTGTTTCATTATGGCTCTCGTTATCCTATAAACCATCGGTGAAGCGATAAATGGTGTATCAATACCATTACTTCTGAGTAAAAGCATTACCTCTTGTATTTTTCCGTGAAACCCGTATATTAAAACTGGTCCCTCAACTAGTAGATCCTTAACGAGGTCTACAAAAAGGTATTCTACTTCGCCTTTGAACGGCCTGGTCCATTCAGGTCTACCGTAAGTGGATTCTATGACCAATACATCGAGATCCCTTATAATCGGTGTTCCACGTCCAGGATTCTTAAAATCACCCGTATATGCTACTCGGTAACCTTCTTCGTCTTCGACAAGGACTTGTGCTGCACCCGGTATGTGCTCTGCTTCCTTTAAAGTTAGTTTCTCTTCCTCTATCTCTATAGTAATGTTATAGTCTAGACCTAGGCATTTCTTAGAGTACCTTCTTGGGCAGAGACCCATGGCTCCAAGCATATCAAGTGTTATTGGTGTTGATACGATGAGATTCATTTTCCTTATGCTTTCTCTTAAGCCTATTGTATGATCACTATGGGCGTGAGTTATTATTCTTACTATACGGTCATCGTG
>JALWGO010000311.1 GCA_027038805.1 Thermoprotei archaeon | reverse complement strand
AGATAGATAAGGCGCTCTTAGAGTTAGCCATAACATCACCCTTTAATCCATTGAATAGTAAGTGGAAGCTGGTTTTCGACGGATTTACTCTTACTAGAGAATTCAAACCCCAATTGAGTGTCGAGGAGAACGGAGTATATCATTCAAAACTCCTCTTCGATATAACACCAGTAATAAAACCATACAATAGACACGCTGTTGGGGTTCAATTTGATGGTGCGCAACCACTAACTATAGATCACGTTAACTTACTTGTATTTTATCCAACAAGTGAGGTAAAGACTAGCGTTGCATATTTCTCGGGAATGCTATTATTGAAGCCCGGAGAAACAGTGGAAATCCCAATAAATATTGAACCTATTGAAGGAGAAGATTTCTTAAAGGTAATAGGAATAGTACCTTCAAAACAAGCAAAAATAGAGTTCTACTTAAATGGTAAAATGCTTAATAGATTTGAGGGAGTTATCGGTGTTGAAGAAATCAGTTATAACAATAATATAGGAGTTTCTAGCGAGAACAAGTTAAGGATAGCACACTTACCAGCTGAGACAAAGTATTATCCAAACATGTTTAGACTTTCAACAATTATCATCGGTAAAGCAAAATATTCCATGCCAGATATGGATATAGGAAACGTACGGATCCTCGAAGATTCAATAGAAGTAGAAATACGTAACAACAATAATATCAAACCGGATCGAGTAGTCTTACTTGCCATCAGCTTGGGCAATATAATATTCCGTAAAAAGATAGAAGATTTCCCAGAAAACGGTGTACAAGTCGTAAGAATACCATTAAACAAAAACAAGGCCAAGATCTCACCCATAACTTTGAGAATAGTATGGAATAAACTTAGCCGCTCAAGATTTAAGGAGAAGCGCATAGAACTATGAAGAAGATAAACCTAGAATACTTTCACCCTACTACATTATATACCCCCCTACTCTATTAGGGGGAGGATGGGGACAATTCTTGCAGTAGAACATGGGAAACTTTATAGAGCTATAAACACGTTGAACACAAAGCTACTGTATATAAGAAAGCAAGGTAGATACTATATCGGCGTCTTCCGAGGAAGCAATGATATACACATAACACATGTATCGTTAACGGGAGATAAATACTATTGTACATGTAATTACTATTTAATTACGGGGAAACCGTGCAAGCACATAGTATCTATGTTATTAGAGCTTAGGAAACGGGGACTACTGGGTAGCATTAAAATAAAGTGACCTTATATGTCGTAGATAAGATAGATGTGCTCAGCCGAAACCTCCTCCAACATCCCCGGGTTTCTGAGAGAGTCGTGCTCATCATAGCCTAGGTCACTTTATACACGGAACACGTTATAAGGTATTACGTACTCTGTACATTCAAGGAGGAGCGGGGAGAACAGTATTTGACAGATTGGTTCTTCGATATTATTGCCAGCGAACTTTCTATAGTTGAAGAACTTATAAGAAAGTATAATAGCATGACAAGCATACCCTCATGGATTAAAGACAAAATCAGTGAGTGGTGGATCAATAGAGAAATAGATACAAGCCTAGATAAGGTAGACTTAGCTGCAGTAGATGGTGGAGGAGGATATGCTGATCTCTTAGGCGGCGGCGGCTTGTACATTGCAAGAGCCGTAGCCGTTTATTCGAGTAGATCTAATCCTAGTAGAGAGCTATTAATAGATATTCTGAAGTATAGAGCGAGAGGATATTTAGACGTACTACGCATGCTAACCGAATTAAAAGTAGCTCAAAAAGCAGTACAATACCTACTACCTAACTCTATATTACTAATGGATGGAAGCCTCTATGTACAGATAAATTACCTATTTACAAAACTATTCAAGATAATTTCTAAACCAGATAGAGTAGGCTTAGGCGAATTCTACTTACTCGATAGGTTACTAGAAACAATGGTAGAACTAATAAACTTATTAAAACATGTTGAGAAGAAAAATATTCTAATAGCCTTTGTTAGCAAGGATTCCACCTTAAAGGTACTTAAAGAATACCTAGCATACGTTTACTTTAAGGAAAAATATCCTCGACTCGCTAACCTCATGGAAAAATACCCTGTAGGGAATAGGAGGATTTTCTTAAGAATATATAAGGAGTCGGATGAACCAGAACTTAAATCCATGCTTAACCTTATATTAGATACTAGCTACAAGGATGTACAATTAATTATGGATTTAGTTGGATCTGAGAAGGGATACACGAAACCCTTACTTCTCGGAGCACTAGCTGAACCAGTAAAGAGACTTAAGGATAAGATCTATATCAAACAATTGTTTTCCGAAACAATGAACTTATACCCCTTCCGAGAAAAACAAGAAGAATTCAATGATCTAGTAGAGACTGTTATGAATAGAATTGAGGACTTGAAAACCCCTATACTATCATACGTAAAGGTTTCGGAAAACGAGCCACCATTAATGGTTGAAGTAGTTTCCCAGAAGAACATTATAGAGACCATAGGGTCCCGGAGATTTGTAGAGGAGACCCCCTATTTCAATAAAATAATAGAATTATTGTATAGAGATTACAAGGGAAGACGCTTCTACAACCTATGGCTAATGTATGCACACAACTATGCCAAGCTTTCACGAAAACAATTCTTATATTATATAAGGTATATAGAGGCTCAGCTTAGTAGAAAGCACTTAAAGATACCCTTTACAAGAAGATATAGCATGGAGGCCTAGCCATTGACGTTACCAGAAAACAATGGCTACGGTAGCCCGGAGGTAATAGGGAGAATTACCGGAGAATCCACGCCATCCTACTTCGTAATGTCTATAAACCCCCTGAATCCCCCGCCACTCTACGAGTACGTGTTTATAGAATTAGATGAAATACCGCCAGGTGAGAGGGAACCCGCAAAAGTTAAGGTGATAGCGCAGATAAGAGCTATAAAGAGAAAGGATATAGGCTTAAACCCTAATCTTCCCTGGAGTGTTGTTGAGGGGGTAACGGATACACAAACCCAGGATCAAGTAATAGCTATTGCAAGGATACTAGGCTATAAATGGAAGGACAAGATATATACACTTAGACATGCACCCCCTGCTAACACATGGGTCTACAAGGCTCCCGATAAACTCCTCCAAGAATTTTATAGCGTACCAGCAGAACAAGGACTACACCTTGGTTTTCTTATAACACGCCCCACTGTTCCAATATACTTAAACATGAAGGGAGTCAATAGACACATAGCAATAATAGCAGCAACGGGATCGGGTAAGACGTGGACTAGTATAGTGTTAATAGAAGAATTGCTGAAAAAAGGAGCAACTATACTAGTACTCGATCCCCATGGAGAATATGTTAAGATAAAGGAGACGATCCACTTACTTGGTGAGGAATACCGGGACTCAGCAATAGTGTTGAAAGGGCATAGGGATCAAGAAGGCGATATATTATACCGTATAAGTATAAGGAATTTGAGCCTAGAGGAGCTAGCAGCAATTGCAGGCATACCAGCTAATGCTCATAGACAGAAAGCGGTACTCTATGGAGCAAAAACACTTGCAGACGTTCTCTATGAGGCGTTTAATGACCCCAAGCTCATTACGCCAAAAGCGTTAGAAGACTTTATAGAAACAGCTATTATGTCTTTGGAAACTCTCCCAACGCGTAGTAAGTCTCTTAATAACTTTAAGGTCAACTTCTCCAAACTATTAAAAGAGAAAATGAATATAGATCTCGGTAACCTCGAAAAAGACGTTGGATACAAGAATAGAATAGATCTTAGCTTGAGAAGACTCTGGCTTGGATTAAAACGCGACATTGATACGGGATACGATGTTATAAGGTATATTGAGAACCTCATGAGGATTGGAGTATACGGTTCAGAAACAATCCCATTAAGAGAGATATTAAGACCCGGACACGTCACGATATTCAATCTAAGCGGGCTACGAAAAGAAGTACAAGACCATCTTGTAAACAATATCTTAACGAGGGTATTCAATGCGAGAGTAAGACATAAGCGCGGTTTTAGGGGAGAGAAATACCCCTACCCCATAGTAATAATACTTGAGGAAGCCCATAGGTTTGCCCCACCAAAGAGCTATGAGGATACTTGGAGCAGAGAAATAATATCTAAGATAGCTGCTGAGGGAAGAAAGTTCGGCGTATTTCTTGTAGCAATAACACAGCGTCCAAGTAAAATAGACTCCGACTTATTAAGTCAGTGTCAATCCCAGATAATCTCAAGAATAGTCAACCCGAGAGACCAAGACGCAGTAAGAGATGCTAGTGAACAGTTAAGTCAAGATCTTCTAGATAACTTACCAGCACTTAATCCAGGAGAAGTTGTTGTAGTAGGCCCGCTTGCACCAGCACCCGTTATGATTAGGGTTAGGGATAGGGTATTAGACTATGCTGGAGCAGACATAAATGTTGTAGAAGAATGGAGTAATGCTATTAGATCAAAGATAAATAAAATAAGACTACTAGCCGATCTAAGGAGAGCTGTCGGCAAGGTCTTCGAAATAAACATCGACTCTAATGAAAAATTACTGGAAGGTCTCGCCAATATTCTATCACCTAATATAACATTACACGAAAACATACTTGAATCAGCACTAAACATTCTATTAGAAGACAAGATCACAGACCTCCGATACGATGGAGAACTAGGTACAATAGCAGGCCAAGTTGACGGATGCGATGTTGAAATACGTTTAAGTGAAGGTTCATGGCGCTGTGAGTGTGAGAGAAGAGTAAATCATCCATGCAAGCACGTAATAGCCCTTCTCCTCGGAGCTATACATCAACGAAAAGTAGAACCAGAAGAACTTAGAAAAGCTATAAGCCTTAGACCTCTCAATACCTTGCTTTAAAACCTCGGCTCCATAAGAGTTCTCTCAACTCCTTAGATAAGTTGTAGCATCCCTCACCTTTCTCGATTAAACCCTTGTTTATGAGTCTAAATATTACTTCAAGTGGTCTCTCAACCTTATAGCGGTATTGTAACTCTCTTACAGCTATTATTTCACCAACAGAAATGTTTCGTAGAAAATAATCAAAGACTTTCAACTCGTCTCCTGATAAACTCTTTCTTATCCGCTCAATTTCTTCTGGATACCTCTTACTCATAGCCGTCACCGTTCCCCTAAAATACTCCCATCTTTACTTCTATACTCTTAAAGCTTCTTGATAGGCTTCTCGGCGCTCTAGATAATTATTGAGATGTATTTATGGGGAAATCAAGGCGTTCTAGGAGGATGCCAGGAAGATTTCTCTTGACCCATAGTGTATGTTCTATAATTATTTATCAGCATACTCAATGCATATCGTAGAACCTCGCTTCTACTGGAAAAAAGTCCGGCTTCCACTAGTTTATCTGCTTCTTCTATTAATTCTCTTGGAGCCTTAAATGTTATTAGTAGTACTCGTGAAGCCATAATATATCACCATTGAGTAAATATAGATAGATAGAGTTACCCATATCTGCTATAATAGGTATCAAGTTATTGCTTTATTTAAAAACTCTATGGGCTATTGGAGAAGCGGAGAAACGCTAATAATACCATGTATTCAAATACATGTGCTCATAGTATAATGGCTTTAACCCTCTACCAGCACTACATATATCATATAGAATACATCTACCGTTCACGCACCAAGGAGTTTTAGAACACTTCTCACTACACTTTCTACAAGAAGGCTTATCTCTTAAACAACATGTCCTCCCAAACATCCATAGAAAGTCGTCTAGCAATACTATATCAACACCTATTTTCTCTGCGAGAAGCTTGTATGCTTTCCTAACAGCTACTCTTAATACAACGTCTTCCCACCACTCAACTTCTCTCTTCTCCAAGATCTTCTTCTCCAATACTCCTTCTACTTCGATTATTCCAAGTCTCAATGCTATTCTTGTGAGATGATTGTCAACTGGTATCTCTATGTTCTCCCTATCAACTGGGTTGAAGAGCCCTCTCCTATTAATGAACTTGTAGAATAGATATGGCTTCTTTTCAACGGGGTCCTCGTATGCCCTAAATACTTTTAATCTATCTATTAGTCCGCCGTGGAGTGCTTTTAAATAGTTCTTGGATTCTTCTATGATTTTCATAACCATGCCGTCATATAGTTTTAAGAGCTTACGTCCTGCATCCCTTAGAAGCATTAAGCGTACTTCTAGGTCTGGAGGCTCAACGGGCTTTGGTTTACTTACAGCTAACCAGTTCCTAACTGATTCGAGAGTTAGATTAGCCATATTTTCGGGCGTAAACCATTTGGGATCCTCGTAGTACTTCTTAGCCCCTAATCTGTATAATAGGTCAGCTCCATGAAAGAATTCCCCGTCAACTATGCCCTCATAGTCACGGTTGGGTCTACTGAGTCTATGGTCTATTGCAACCATGAAGAAGAAGTATCTAAGAACACTTTCTGGTTCATCGTTTTTACTTGGATAGTATTTGGGGTCTGTGAAGTCATCTAACGGTATGTTTAGTTTGCCCTTAATACGCTTAGCTATTTCATCTATTATATCATAGTTTATCTTAACGATGGTCTTGGTCACGTGCTATCTCCTATAGAAAGCCGGGTTCTTTAAGCAAA
>JALWGO010000310.1 GCA_027038805.1 Thermoprotei archaeon | reverse complement strand
TATACTGGAAATGGAATCCGGAGAAAAACCGGGGCGAGATAAGCGTATCAATATACAATACTGGTAAGCGAGGCAACGAAATAGCAGAAGACTTAGAGTCAAAGGGCTTCATAGTAGAAGTAGTTGACGAAAACGTCTACGGTAAAGTAAAGTTCAAAGGAGACGGTGTTAGAAAACTCAAGGAAACAATATCAAGTATTAAATAAGGGGATCGACTACTGGAAAGAAAACTCAAACAACTAGATCCCTTTACAAACAACTACATCTTCTTCTCGACTAACGTAGAAGGAGAACCATGTATTCTAAAACAAGAATACTTAGGCATAGTAAACCTACCCTTAATATCAAAACTAAACAATTGCAGCCAACTCCTAGCCTCAATAGACTACGAGGTAGAAGCTATAGGACCAGATGAGACAAGAATAAACATTAAGCCTTTAGGTAATCCTCTGATATCTAAGAAGCTAGTAGCCAAAACACCGTTAACAAGCCCAACACGATTAAATAAATGGATACCACCACAAATAAGCATAGAAGAACTAATAAAATATGCTCAGCACATGAACCTTATCCGCAAAAAAGATAAACGCATCCAATTGAACATTCTCCCCTTTCCAGTAGAAAAAGTAATAATAGACGATAAAATAGCAAAACTGAAAGAAGGAGGCCTTGCATTATATGAAGACTTTAGAAAGCAGGAAGCTAATAGTATTAGAGAAATAGATCGGTTAAAGATTAACGGAGAGGAACTAGTTTATAATCATAAGGGGTTCTCGTTTAGGATTAGAGTAGAGGGTAAGTCTATTGTTACTATGATGGAAGGAAGAGGGCGTATTGGTTTCAAGGTGAGGGATTCTAGTAGTGTCAAGCTTATAGCTCTTGATAATCTATTATATGTAAATACTCGGAACATTATAGTAGAACACGACTGCTATAATGCTCGTATAAGATATCTTCAACCCCTAGGTGTTGTAGAGGAGGAGTTGAGTCGAGCTACTATAACTTCGCCTACAATATGTGTAGAACTAGCAAGCAAGGACTCCATCTGTATTGTTTCAGTTAAGCCTATTCGACTAGAATACTATCCAGGCAAGATCTTAGTTGTAACCAGCTCTGAAGCACAGATATTGTTTTCAAGGAAAATGTTTGAATGGAACAATGCCCTAAGCATCTTGTGGAGTCTGGTAAACAGGCCCGTAGAAGTAAGCGGTGATCCAAAGACAATCTTATGGCGTATAACACCGTACACGGTTAAACCATTATATTTTGAAGCAAAACCATTAGATGACAAGAGGATTCTCATTAAGGCTATACTATGGAATTCTACTCTTGAGCCAGTACAAGCTTCTCTATGGGTTCCAGCCAAAATATTGGAGGCAAAAACCATAGACTATAGTAATGGTGAAGTAGAGGAGTTGATCTCAGACTACGATAGAGTTAGATCAACTATACCTCCCCAGGGAATAACACTACTTGAACTAAAACTACTTAGACTTCCCCCACTTTTCCTAAAAGAGCTTATGAGGAGAAACATACTATCACCTTATACGCCCCCCTAGCAATATAGTCTTAGGGGATTAGTCATTGTTAAACGCGTTATCATCACTAATAAGACAAGCAGAGCTAGTTAGAACTAATCCAGCAAGACTTAGAGAACTAGTAGAAGAAATAACTAGTCTACTAGCAGATGAGCGAAGAGAAAGCAGTAACAGGCTAAATGGAGGAGTGCTCCTCTCATCAAAAGGACGATATCTTATCATAGGGGATCTCCACGGAGACCTAGATACATTAGAGGAGATATTAGAGAAAAACGATGTTATTAGGAGACTGGAAGAGAAGAGAATAAACATAGTATTCCTTGGAGACTACATCGATAGAGGTAATAGGCAAATAGAAACAATAACTCTAGTTATGTTATTGAAAAAACACTATCCCGAAAACACGGTTCTACTAAGAGGCAACCATGAGCCACCAAAAGAACTACCACCCTATCCCCACGACTTCCCATACGTATTAAAAGTACAATATGGTGTTGAGGGATGGGAGCTTTACAATACTTTCACAAAACTATTCGACGAACTACCATACGTAGCAATAGTTGAAGGAGAAATATTATTGATGCATGGCGGGCCCCCAACAAATAATATAAACAAGGTGGATAATTATAAAGAATACTTATCGCTAGACACCTTTCCCCCAAGACTCGAAGTACTAGAAGAAATATTATGGAATGACCCAGCAGAACACATAGAATACAATACTCCATCCCCTCGCGGAGCCGGATATCTATTCGGATACAAGGTAACCGAAAAAGCATTGAATCTAACCAATACTAAGATAATAGTAAGAGGGCATGAACCAGCAAATGAGGGATACAAGCTAAACCATAACGGGCGTGTAGTCACGTTATTCACGAGACATGGTCCACCATACTTCAATGAGAAAGCAGCCTATATGGTTGTTGATACTAGAGTACTCAACTGGCACCGTGATGTAGAGGAGTGGATTAGGCAGATATAGTCTCTGAAACCCTCATGCGGAGCTTACAAAAACTACATATCCTATCACTATTACTAGTAGGCATACCGCAAATAGAGCACCTATAGATGCTCTTCTTCTCTACTGAATAACTCTTCGCTATAACGGGTTTTAGGTGATGTAGAAAGGATTTCACGAACCCTATCTTAAACCCGGGATACTCTAGTTCTAAGTCATTGATTTTCTCTAAGATACGGTCCTGGATATTGGTCTGATGTGGCGAGTAGGGGCATTTCATGTGTACGTAGGGAAGTCCCAATGTGTTCACGTAGTATAGTATTTCCTTACCCGATACTAGGCCTAGAGGCCTAATTCTTCCAGCAAACCCGTTAGAAGCTGGTGTCTTTAACCCTAGTTTTACCAGTTCTTCTATTCTACCATTATAATAGTCTGTTGCAACAAACTTTACAAGGTCATCAAGATTGTGACCCGTTGCTACAACATCTGCTCTGACTTCTAGAGCGGTCTTATTCAACAAGTAGCGTTTAACTATACCGCAAAAACTGCAAATAGGTCTCCTAATCCTCTTTACTCTACGCCAGACTTGTACATCGCTTAGCGTAAAACCATAGTCGCTTAGCTTAACTATATAGTAGTCTACGCCAAGTTTCTCATACAAGTTCCTTGCTATCCTAATACTTTTCTCCGAGTACTCCGGTATACCTAAGTCAATTGTAACACCTAGTAACTCATAACCATACATTTCCTTGAACTTATTCAATACATATAATGCGGCTACACTATCCTTACCACCACTAACTGCCACGAGAACACGCTTAACTCCTCTAACCAGCTTATAGTCATCAATAGTTCTCTTAACGCGTCTCTCAAAGAACTCTACAAAATGCTCGGGGCACATCCATAGCCTAGCATATCTAACCCTATAGAATGCTGGCCTACTACACTTCTTACATCTAGGATACGTATAAGGCATAACCAGCTATGCCTCTAGAATAATCCTAGACAAATTATCGTAAAATTATAATTAATTAAAATATAATTCTCCTAGTCGGAGCACTTGGTTCTAAGCAAGGTGCAAGCTCTACATATATCACTATATACTTCCTCGGTAGCTCCCTTCTCTACTAGTTTTTTAGCTATACGCAGTATTATCTCTTTAAGCTCTGGATTAGACTCTATAATCTCCTTATACTTTGCCCCTCTTCTCCCACTCACATAGTTTGATATCGCTGCAGGTGTGAGATCCATTAATTTTGCAGTAGCATAAATACTCAACTTATAGTCGTGGACCAGAGTATAGGCTATTAGAGCCCTAACAGTCGGCAGTATCTTCTTAACCGCTATCTCGCAAGGTAATTTCATAGATGTAGGTCTCCCCGAGTAATCATGTCCGTAAAAATATTTAAACTTTAACACTGTGAAAAAGAGGGAGGGTTAAAGCCATGGTAGGCTACGAGAAGGATGTAGAAGTACACGAAGAAGAAATAACCCCAGTAGATATGACAGCTAAGGAACAGGTAAAAATAGAGTTAACTGAAGAGGACATAGAAGCGTTAAGGGAAGCACTTGAAGACATGGTTAATCCTGTTGAAATATACGTGTTCTTGGACTCTGAAAGCAAGTGTCCAACTTGTGTGGAAACATTAAAGCTAGCAGAAATCATTGAGAAGGAAGCACCTGTTCGTAACGGTCAGAAACTAATAAAGCTATATAAATTCTATAAGGGTAGAGATGACGAGGCATTTAAGAAGTTTAGAGTAGAGAGAACACCAACCTTCGCTCTAGTTGATGGCTATGTTAGATGGACTGGAACACCAAGTGGCGAAGAGCTGAGGGCAGTAATCGAGACAATCATACGTATAAGTGAAGGGGATTCACAGCTAGAAGATACAACACGTAAGCGTATACAAGAACAATTGGAAAATGAGGCATATATAGAAGTAGTAGTAACACCGTCATGCCCGTATTGCCCTTATGCAGCTCTACTAGCGAACATGTTAGCCTATGAGGCATGGAAGCTGGGTAAGCCCCTAATAGTAGCGGATACGGTTGAAGCATATGAGAACATGGATATAGCCTACAAGTACCAGGTAATGAGTGTCCCAACAATAGCGATAAATGGTGTTGTAGCATTCATAGGAGTACCGTATGAGGAAGACTTCATTGAAAGGGTTATATCATTATCAAAGATTAAACGTAAATAATGTTTTTAAAGCTTTTCAATTAAACTAGTTAAGCTAAGCTATAATCATCGCCTAAAAACATTATATATCACATGTAGGGCATCCGCCAGCATAGTTTTCCGCAACAGTAATGTATTCCTTCTTGCCGATGCGAAATCTCTTAGGGGTCATACGTGTCTCTTTACCGAAAACGTCTTCCTCTTTCCGTGGAGGCCTTGAAGGCTTACTAGACTTGACAATGGCAACCGTTGCTTGTCTAGTGGTTACAGTACCAGTAGTCTGCACATGTGTTCTGGTTTCCTTGACTGGCTCTGGTGTAATTTTTAGTGGAGTCTTTCTCTCATATTGTTTTGCCATGGTTTTTAGTGTTATCTTGGTTTTCTCTTTTTCTTTCTCTTCTTTTTCTTTTGATTTTAACCCGAAGTATATTACTTGTTCTCTCCTCGACTTATCACGGTAGACTGTTATGCCCTTACAACCCAGCCTCCACGCTAATATGTAGGCTTCCCACACATCCTCTACGGTTGCCTCGCTCCTCATATTGATTGTCTTCGATACAGCTGCATCTATCCACTGCTGCCACGCCGCCTGGTGTAGTACGTGCCATACTGGGTCTATGTCGTGGGCTGTCCGGAACAGCTTCTTTAGTGTCCGTGGCATGAATGGGAAGTGCGCTATACTACCAGTCTTAGCTATCTCCTCCAATAGCTCTGGCTCATCCATCTCATACCTCCGCAAATACTCTAGGAACAAGCGGTCTACTTCTAGGAATGTCCCAACACTAACATATCTCATAAAGGCTAACGCGAATACTGGTTCAATGCTGCTAGTCGCTCCAGCAATAATGCTAATGCTACCAGTCGGAGCAATGCTTAGTAGCGCAGCATTCCTTAACCCATGCTCCCGCATAAGTTTTTCAACAAGACCCCAGTTCACTGGTGGTCTCATAGCAACGAGTTTCACAGCCCTGGCTGAAGGCTTCTCCCCGATACCCGCTGTCTCTAGGAGTTCTGTCAGGGTTCTAGCAGTCCACCACATGGGGCGGTAGAGCTCTGGGTTCCACGCCGGGAATACTCCCTTCTCCTTAGCTAGCTCAATGCTCTCCAAGTAAGCATTATAGGCTATCCACTCTGCTAGATGGTATGCTAGGTAGACTGCATCAACACTATCATAGGGTATCCCCAACTTTATCAACATGTGAGCCCAGCCCATAACACCTAACCCTATCTTCCTCGACAACTTGTTTGCTTCCTCAATCTGCTTCAACGGATGCTTATTAGCATCTATAACGTTATCAAGAAAGCGTACTGCAACCCTAACATCCCGTGCCAGCCCCTCCCAATCAACGCGTGGCTCACCATTCGAATCATATACAACGTATTTCTCGAGGTTAATGCTCCCGAGATTACAGTTCTCCCAAGGAAGCAAAGGCTCCTCACCACAAGGGTTGGTTGCTGTTATCTTGCCTAGATACCATACTGGGTGTCTCCGGTTTATCTCGTCCATGAACAGCATTCCCGGGTCTCCGCCTTCCCACGCACCCTTTACTATCTCGTAGAAGAGTTCTCGTGCATTAACTGTCTTTGTTACCGCTCCCTCGTTCTCTGCTAACGCGTAGGCTTCATCAAGCGTTATGAGGAGGGATTCATCTAACGGTATGCTTCCACCCTTTTCCTCTAACTCCCTTAAGATTATTTCCTGTACCCACTCCTCTTCTATACTGTGCCTCGCTCTCACTATCGCGTAGTATCTTGAGTCAAAGTGTTCTCCGGGTTTGAGGAAGGTTTTCCTCGGGTTAACGAGCTTCCACTCCCTCCCCTCTAGTACTGCTTTCATGAACTCATCGTAGACTCCAACACTTATATTGAAGTTCTGTAAGACTTTCTCCTTAGCCTC
>JALWGO010000309.1 GCA_027038805.1 Thermoprotei archaeon | reverse complement strand
GTGCGAGTACATTATACCCTCTATAGTTATAGGAGAGATAAACAAGATAGCTAGTAGTGGGAAGAATAAGTTAAAGCGTAAGGCATTAGCATCGCTACAACTTCTTGAGAAACTCAAGGAAAAATATATTATAAGGATAGTTGAGATAAATACTATAGGATTTAGTGTTGATGATACATTAATTGATCTCGCTGTGTCTATGGGATGTTATATAGCCTCCAATGATAGGGGTTTGAGAGCAAAAGCTCGGAGAAGAAGCATACCCGAAATATATTATAGGGAGGAAAAGGGAATGTTAGAAGCGTCAAAAGAATTTATCTAGGACTTAAGCATAGAATTCGCGACGAGTAAAAGAGGAGGGCGATTCTATATTGTTCAAAATATATGAGGTAAAAGGAATAGTAAGAATACCGCCAGAATACTTCGGGGTAGCCGATGTAAATAGTGTTGCTGCAAAAGTCCTACGAACACAATATGAGGGCTACATAGACCCTTCAATAGGGTTAATTATTGCAGTATACGATGTAAAAGCCTCAGATGAAGGCCTAATAATACATGGAGACGGTGCAACATACCACGAAGTCCATTTCAAATTATTAGTATTTGCGCCACGTGAAAGAGAAATTGTAGAAGGCGAGGTAGTTAGCGTAAAGAATTTCGGATTATTCGTAAACATAGGGCCTCTTGACGCACTTGTACATAAATCACAGATAACTGATGAAGAACCATTAGACTATGATGCTACTCGCGAAATATTCATTGGTAAGAAAACAAAGCGCGTAATAGGTAGAGGCGATAAAATAAGGGGTATGATAACGGCTGTCAGTATGCAGGCTACGGCACGTCAGCCCAAGATTGCTTTAACGATGCGCCAGCCATTCCTAGGTAAATTAGAGTGGATTAAGAAACAAATAGAGGCATTGAGAAAAGCTGGTGAGGAGTAGAGGAATGTCGAGTAGGAGTAGAAGACATAAACGACCCTTCAAGGCCTGCAGAAAATGTAAGCTTTTAGTACCATTAGAGGAAGAGAGATGTCCTAATTGCGGTTCTACGGATTTCACAGAGGAATGGGAGGGTATGTTAATAGTAATCGATCCAGAGGAATCTAGACTAGCACAAGCACTGGGGATAACCAAGCCAGGTAAATATGCAATAAGGGTACGTTAGCTTAATGCTCATATACGGTTTTTGCCTACCAGATAAGTATAGAGGTGAATTCAAGCCTCCACGTGGGGTAGTACTTTCAAGTAATCCTCAAGCAAACATCCACTACTTAGAAGAGATAACGAATTCTTATAGGGGGGTAATAGCTGTAGGAGACTATGTAACATATAACATGTTATCCGCAGGCATTAAGCCTACAATAGCTGTAATAGACTATAAGACGCTTCGAACCGAAAACATAAGTTTCAACTTCAAAAAATACTATAGTAAACAAGTAAGAATCATTAATCCTCCCGCAATGATAAGTGCTTACTCGTTGAAAAAAATACAAAGTTTAAGCGAAGATACTCTAGTAGAAGTTATAGGTGAAGAAGACCTACTCCTTCTTCCCTTCATTCTTCTACCAAGATATGATGGCTACCTGATAGTATACGGTCAACCGGGTAGAGGTATGGTTATAGTGGAAAACAATATTCTAGCGAGGAAAACAGCTATAAACTTCTGGATACTCTTAAAACCTTGCATAAACAAGAGGGTAGGAGAGAAGCGAGAACATACGGGGGATAGACCGTGAGCTCTGAAAGAAAGATAGAATTAGGCGAGGGTTATAGTGTCAGTATTATAAGTGAACAATATAATCCGCTAATAAAGCGTCGAGAACTAGTCTTACTTATCCATCACATCGGTAAGGGAACACCTGAGAGAATGGCTTTAAGAGAAGCAGTGGCTAAAGCCTACCAGGTCGATGAGGAACAAGTATATGTTAGAAAGATGGTATCAGAGTTTGGTATGGGGGCTACAAGAGCCTTCGTGCACATATATGATTCACCTGAACGTGCAAAGGAGTTTGAACCCGAATATATTAGAAAAAGACATACGGGAATGGTTGTAATACAAGCAGAGGGTGGTGCCTAAAATGTCCTGGGTTCACAAATTATATGAATACGACTATAATACTGGTAAGATAAGATTAAAGAA
>JALWGO010000308.1 GCA_027038805.1 Thermoprotei archaeon | reverse complement strand
TAGTTGAGGCAGTTGAACTCGGCTTAGATCTTATAGATACTGCTGAAATGTATGGTTGGGGTCGAGCTGAAGAACTTGTCGGGAGAGTTGCAAGGCGTGTTGGTAGGGATAACGTGTTTATTACTACTAAGCTCTTACCCGAACACTTTACCGATCGCTCGGAGGCCCTGAGGGCTATGAGGGAGAGTTTGAGGAGACTGGGTTTAAGGGAAGTCGACCTGGTCTTGATTCATTGGCCTAATCGTAGCGTTAGTATACGCGACCAGGTTCGTGCCCTTGAGGCTTTAGCGGAGGAGGGCTTGGCTAGGTATATTGGTGTTAGTAACTTTGATAGAAAGGAGCTCGAGGAAGCTATATACTCTACGCATAGATACGATATAGTTGCAGACCAAGTGAAATACAGTATCTATGATAGATGGGTTGAACAAGACCTCCTAGCCTTTGCGGTAGAAAACAACGTGTTAATCCAAGCATATACTCCCTTAGAGAAGGGTAGAGTTGCAAAAGACCGCAGACTTAGAGAAATAGGAGAAAAATACGGTAAAACTCCAGTTCAAGTAGCGTTAAACTACTTGATCTCTAGGCCCAGGGTAGTAGCCATACCTAAGACGGAGAACCGGGAGCACCTCTATGAAATCCGTGGTAGTCTTGGCTGGAGGCTTAGTCCTAGAGACCTAGAGATACTTGAAGGCATGGTCTAACTTGTCTCTAAATGTCTCTCGTATTATCCCGATAATCTTATTGGTCGTCGGAGTGGTATTGCTGGGTTTTTCTCTATCCCTGCAAGTCTACTCCCAATTCTACCCCAAACATGGAACACTAACTATAACCTTAAGCAGAGACAATAATTACACTATAATACAACCCTTATTCTTCAACTATCACGGCTACGTTGAAATAAAAATAATAGACTACAATAATAATAGTGTACGAGTAACGATTGGACAAAGAGAATACGTTCTCAACAACACGCATAGGAGAGAATCCCTCATACTTGGTGGAGGAGAAAACACGTTATACTTCACGTCTAATGGGCCAGTAGAATTAGCCTTGTACGTTGAAGACTATCTTATTGTTCCGGGAGAGGACTGGCTGCTACTCATTATTGGAGCTGTATTGACTGCTATGGGCTTAGCCTCCACTATATATTATGTGAGGAAAGGTGTTCTATTCTTAGAGTAAGGATTAGCTGATAACCTGGTAGGTTGCTAGAACAGATAATAGTATGATAGTATTGGATAATAAGCCGCCTACAATAAGGCATGGTATGAGTTTTCTCCTATCCATGCCTAGTAGGTAGCCTGCGAGGGCTCCAGTCCAAACACCAGTAGCGGGGAAAGGTATAGCGACAAACAGTATTAGTCCTGGAACACCGTAACGACCAATATATGGTTTAGCTCTATTACGAGCACTTACAATATATTTATCGTAGAACGCGCTAATCTTTTTCAATAATCTATTATTTGAAGACCTAAACCAGTCTATAATGTAGTCAATATAGTAGATGAAGTATCCTAGAATAAGAGACAACAATACTATAGCTATAGAAGCTATGAGGAACGCGTGTAAGGCCCCCATACCCAGAACAGTTATTGAAACCAAGATAGCGTACCGTCCCTCAAAAGTCGGTAGCATACTCAGCAGCAAGGTTAGGATTACCGCATTAACATCCATAACCGAAACCCTTAGAGAGATAAGCATAGACTAGTACTTAAAGGCTTAGAGTAAGCTTACTTCCAACTAGATAACCATATTAGTTCTAGATACAAAATATTTTTCTGGAGATCATATATGGCTCTGGAAGCCAAAGTGAGAGTAAGTAGGGGGGGAACAATCTATATTCCAAGAAAAATAGCCCGAGCAATAGGCATAAAAGAAGGTTCCATAATCAAGCTCAGAGTAGAAGAAAACAAGGTAATCATAGAGCCTATCCCCGATCCCTTCGAGCTCGCATTAAATGCACCAAAATACTTGAAGACCAGCTTTAGAGAATTCGAAGAAGAATCAGAGAGGATGCAACGTGAACTATTCAAAGAAAAGACTTAGAATACTACTTGATTCCACATACCTTCTACCAATACTAGGTGTTGATGTCGACGGTATAGGTGAGATTATAGTAGGCTTAAAGAAATTATATGACGAGGGAAAGGCAACATACTATTACTCACCCTATAGTCTACTCGAAATACTGGGTAAAATCTCGAAGTCAACATACAATGAACATAGATTGAGGCTAGGCTTAACTGCTATAGAAGAGAAATTCACTAAGATACTACCAACAATAAACGGGTATATTAGGGCATTAAAACTAAAGGCAAAAGGATTTAGAGATCTCATAGACCTATTGCTATACACTACAGCTGAGACAAATAGTACTCTATTCCTCACGAGGGATAAGGAGCTTGTCGACTTCTTGCTGGAGCAGGGAGAAGATACCTCCATTATATTATTGGAGGAACAAGTCCACGATATATTATAGTGTTGGATAAGGGGTGTCGGGTTCGCTCCACTTTCTTCACTGCATGGTTCTCAACGTCCCTGCCTCCTCATCCACCCCTATTTCATAGTTTTGTATTGGAAGTTTATTAGGGTTAACTTATAGAGAGCGATAATATAGTTGGTACTATTATTATAGAATAATTTTAGGGTCAGGGCCAATAGTATAGGGGTAGAAAAAAGATAGTCTGACTAATATTGTTTTAAGAAACCGAGTTTACTTTTTCTTCATAAAGAAGACTCCGGCAACTATTGCTATTACTATTATTACTGCTATTATTGCCGCTATTAGGGTTGTAGATATTCCTCTCTGCGTGGGTGTTGTCGTCGTTTGTGTTGTTGTAGAGGTCGGAGTTGTTGGCTGAGTCGTTGATGTTGGCTTGGATGTCGGTTGAGTTGTGGTAGGTGATGTTGGAGTTGTCGTTGTAAGCGTACTTGTTGTTTTAGTTGTTGTACTTGGAGTTGTCTTAGTTGAAGTTGTCTGAGCTGTAGTGGTTGTAGGCGATGTAGTAGTCGTGGTGGCAGTAGTTGTTGGTGTTGTCTGGGTTGTAGTTGTTTTCGTAGTCGTTGTAGTTGTTGGCCTGGTGGTTGCCGTAGTAGTGGTGGTTGTAGTTGTCGTGGGATTCGTTGTTGTCTGGGTGGTTGTTTGAGTAGTTGTTGTCGTAGTAGTCTGCGTTGTAGTAGTCGTAGTGGTAGTAGTGGACGTTGTTGTCGTTTCAGTTGCTGTTGGAGAGGTTGTCGTGGTTGTAGGCGTTGTAGTAGTCGTTGTTGTGGTGGTTGTGGTTGTTGGTGTTGTTTCTTCTGCTACTACTGCTAGTGGTGATAGGTGTGTTAGCTGTACTTCTACGTATCCCTGTGTCTTGTTTACTTCTACTGGTTTTATGAACTCCCATTTACTGTTTACCCAGTGTGCTACGTAGATTTCTTCTCCTTCTTTTAGCATTGATGTATTGAATGGTAGCTTTACATTAATGCTTCCTGCTTCTAGTGTTGTCTCTATATAGTAGTAGTCTGAGAGCTTCTTGTATGTGTCTGGTATTGGTGTTTCGCCGCGTAGTAGTTTTCTCGCTCTCTCTATTGTCATATTTCTACTAGTTATTCTTGCATTGCTTGAGAACTCTATCTCAACTGCCTTGTCCTTGAATTCTACTACTATTTTCTTACCGCTTGGTGGCGCATAGAATCTTATTTCGGTGGCGTTTGCTGTTGTAAGCTTTACTATCGCCATCCTAGTGTCATTGGTTACTGCTATGTAGGCTTTATTCGTGTGCTCGTATTGTTCATATACTATCACGTCCGGTTGGGTTACTGGTTCTAGTACTGTTCCATTAACCATTAATCTTAGTCTACTTGCCTCTGAGGCGTTTTGTCGTGTGAATACCAGCTGAGTATAGGTGTTGTTGTTTAATACTAGTTTTATCCCATCATGTGTTATTATCTTCGCATAGCTATCGCTTGTCGCATCAATTAATATTCTTGGGACCTGGGTGTTGAAGAATCCTTGTACTAGGTAGGGGTCTATTGCATCGAATAAGCCGTTTCCAACGCCTTTTACTATAACCTTGTCTCCAATTGTGTTTATTGTTAGTGTTGCTAGTATTTTTCTAAGTATAGTGTTGGCTTCTGGATCTAATGGTATCCCTTTACTGAAGTTGCCTTTTACTAGCAGATATGCGTTAAGATTGAACTTTGCCGTAAGAGCGTTACCATTTGATGTCGCATTAAAGTTGCCGTCTATTGACCCCTTAATACTCTCTATTGAAATATTGTATTTCTCTAATAGTTTTCTAAACTGGTTGGCGTACTCTTGTTCTGTTCCACTAAGCCTCTTCACTGTTGTATTCTTGTACTCGATGTAGACTTTACCGTTTGGACCGAAATGTGGTTGTGGAAGCGTTGTTGTACCTGATAACGCTAGGATAGGCATTATTGTAGCGTAGAGTGCTTGGATGTTATTTGCTTCTGCTTTAATGTATACATGGCTTGTAATCTTATCTGGTTCCGCTATAGATGTATAGTTTGCAATCATTTTGGATTGATTACCCATAACGTTGACTACCGCGTTATCGGTGTATAGCTTTGTTATCGTCTTGTTCGGCTGGTTTAATACTGTTATAGTTAGTGGTACATTATAGTTTATGTTAACTTGTCCAGAATTGAGGTTGAATACTAGGTGAAGCCTCCCATCAAGTCTATCTGCATTACCAGATATATTGCCCTTTATATAGCCGTTGGCATTCATGTTACCCGTTGACGGCGATGAGGACTCGGATACGGCTTGCAAGGTCCCCTTAGACGTTAGTGTAAAGTACAAGTCCGATTCATTGAATATCAATTTACCGTTACCAGTTACTTGGCCACTCGTGTTCTCCGGGAATTTGATATCGTATTCAATGCTTCCGTTAAGACTATTCTCTTCTCCCCCTATATTAACTGTTACCTGTACCCTAGGCTTATAGCCTGGTATCGATGGCAGTACTGGTACTGGTTGGCTCTGAGCAAAAGCTATTACTGAAAACACTGGCAATATTATCATTGATAATAAGATTATTGATACTACATGTATTTTATCCATTTCTATCAGCTTTTTTCACATATATGAGAACAACTTTCCAAGCCGGGGTTAATAAATTGAATGTAACGAACAACCAGTTCTAAATGGTTTTTAAGGAAATTATAGTCTCTCGTCTGATATTTTTCTTATTTACTGGGATAAAACTATATCACGTAGTATCATGGGATCCGGGATCTTTACACCAGTATGTTTTATCAGCTTTATGCTTTCCTCTACTTCTAGGTAGTCTTTGTACTCATAGAATCTTATATCATGTTTAAGGGAGTCTACACTTATCCCTGTTTTAGCTGAATACCATTCAAGCCATCTATAGGGGTCTCTTCTATAATCTCTTATTGCCTCATGGTATAGCTTGCTTATTTTCTCTAATAAGTCTAGGTCTAGTAAATTGTTTGCAGCCAGTGTACAGCAATGGTTTACTCCTATATCTCTACAAGAATATATCTCGCGGTAGCCCATGTTCCGGAGCTTTGTTGCTAAGGGCTCCCATATCGCTACTATTTCGACTTCTCCTCTCACAAGTTTTCTAACGAGTTCTTCACCGCTATTAGCGTATATTCTCTTTTCTTCTATACGCCCTAGTATTTTCCATGCCCTAGTTAGACATAGGTCCATTGTTGAAGCCTTTGTCGATGCACCAACATTAGTCCTCCCTTCTGGGTTAATGATTATGCTTGCACCCCCTGTTGCTCCACCACCTATTATTTTTAGCTTGTTTGTTAGAGATGCATAAAGGAGCTGGGTTATCATGGGTGTTAGGGCTAGGTCTATTTTACCTAGAACTAGATCCCATGTAGCGTCTAGTCCATTACTGTAAACCTTTACTTCTAGCGTGTATCCTAGTTTATCTCTAAGCTTCTTGGCGAAGGGTGTTATGAAGGGGTATTCGCTAGACCATATTATGCCTAGCCGTAATATCTTTCCAACTGTACCCGTTGCCGAGTCTACTGGGCTCTTTAACGTTATTTTTACTATGCCTTCTTCTCTTATTCTTTCAACTATTCCCGAGGCTTCTAGTTCTCTTATTATTTCTGATACTCGGCTCCTAGAAGCGTTGAGAGAGCGGGCTATGTCTGCTTGTCTTAGGCCTTTGGGGTGTTCTCGGAGTAATTGGAGTATTTTTTCTCGGAGCCTCATGGCTATCCTGTCTTCTCCCACATTGTATACTGGTTAAGTAATGTTTAAAAAGGTTCGGTTCCGAACACTTGTTCGGGGACATGTAGAGATGTCTCCAAGAACCGCCTATGTGTTATGGACTATTATCGTGTTGTTGCTAGCCTACATAGTACCCTACACGATATTACACAGTGTATGTGATTTCACGTTATACTTGTTTTGGACCATACTAGCCCTAATCCACTTCGCAGTAACCCTAGCCTATATTTCTAGAAAGGGGTGGTAAAGGGTATGAATGGACTATACGTTTACTTAACCGTACTAGCAGTATACTTTATTGTTGGAACCAGTATAGCTGTTTATTCTAGGAGGAAGGGTGTTAAGACTAGCAGTGACTACTATGTAGCCGGGTACAAGCTGG
>JALWGO010000307.1 GCA_027038805.1 Thermoprotei archaeon | reverse complement strand
GAAAATATAAAAATTATGCGGAAACTAAAAACTGGTTTAAACTAATATATTCTTCCTTTATCTAGCTCGCCTAATAGCTCGTTGACGTCTATTTCTCCTATACCTATCATAAAGTCGCCTGCACCATAGGTGATAAGAGCTTTATCTTTGTCCACTTTCCATAATCCACATGGGAATACAGTATATGGTCTATCGCCAAATACTTCATGGAGCTGTTTGGGCTCCATAATATAAGAGGGTGTTACAGCCTTTATTATAAAGCCCTCATTCTTAGAATATTCTAGCTGCATAGCATAGAGTCTATATGCTTGTATATCAGAGTCAACTCCATGAGCGAAAGCTATTAGTTCATGATCGTTGAGGTAAATTGGTGGCGTAGCCCATCCTATTTTGGCCTCAAAACCAGCACTATCAGTTATCCAGACAGTATCATGTACTGTTATCTCTTCAATCCTATCCTTATCGTGCCCCTCTAATGCTCTTTTACCATCAATAAAACTCGCTGCCAAATAGAAGCATTCGTCATCTAGGTGGGGTCTATGGAATAAGACGACATCGTCGCCAAGCTTTACTAAGAAGGCATCCTTATCGCTTATCAAGTGCTCTCGAAGACCTAGAGGAAAGACGTAGGCGTGTATTTTTCTCCATATATGGTAGTTGCTTTCCCTAACAGCAGTTATCGGTAGTGTACGCTCAGTTTTTATCCTGGGGTTAAAGTAGTAAGCTGTTCTACCCGTAAAGGTCATGTATACTTTACCGTCTATCTCATATACTCTTGGATCCTCTGTACCCCATAAGTCATAGCGTGTTGACGGGTAAATAGATGGCTGGCTAGCATAATAGTTTATGCTAACACTACCACTATAAATATCCTCTAAGGGTACTGGTATAGTTACAATAGCTGACACATACATATAGTAGCCTACAATGATCCTAGCATAAATTACAGCATTATCCCCGTGAACAGCTAGAGCGGCATTGAAGACAGCTATAGGGTTGCTTATAGGATAATTATTCAAGTAGACCCTGTTGGGCGATATTACTCCCAAGCGTTTAACAATATCCTTGGTCTTAAACTCACGTTTTTCATAGGCTTCTTTAAAGCCTAATGCTTTTTTAAAGAATCCGCCAAATTTACACGTAGACATAGCTCAACAGCCTAGGCTTATGGCGGGGCTTGATATTCTACCCCACTACATTGAATTCTACATTGTAGTACTGGTTTATATAACTAATTGCTAATAAACTATTAGTAGAGAGAGATAAGTATTCTTACATAGACTTCATAATGGTATTACTAGGCGATAAATATTTTAAGATGCTCTTAAAGTTCACGTGCCATAACATAAGCGTCTTCTCCATCCAAATAATAGTTTACAATAGTCTTAACTATCTTAAACCCTAGCTTCTTGTACAAGTTTATAGCCGGGGTATTACTTACACGTACCTCCAAGTATATTTCCTCGGCACCATAATGCTCCTTTAAAGCCTTCATGGCATGTATCATGAGCCTCTCCCCTATACCCCTACGACGGTAATTAGACCTAACAGCAATGCTTATGACGTGACCCTTTTTCAATAACTTGTTTTTAGTAAACCCCCATCCCCATTCAATACGGCACATAACATAGCCTACGATCTTCCCATCTAGTTCTGCTACTAGAAAAGACTTGTTCCATTTACGTAAATGTTCCTCCCAGAACCCTCTTGGATAGTGCTCGGGGAGTGCCTCCATGTTTATTGATATCACTTCATCAAGATCCTCGGGTCTCGCTTCTCTTACTATCAATTTCTCAGACAACAATCCGACACCCTCAACAATACTATATTAAATCAGACCCAATTAAATGTCTTAATAGACAAGTATAAAGAGTTAACCGTATGATAGGAGGGCAAAGTTAAAGGCAAATGATAAGAAAAACAATATATTGGAGGGAGATGACTGCCGGGCTATATGCTGAACCATAAGGGTAATGAAGGAGTGCCGCGGCTAAACACGTTATTTATTTAGGATCCCTCTAGGATCTTTCCCACTGCTAGGGTCTGGGTAGGATTTATTTTCTCATCTATGCCTTAATCTTGCTTGGCTGAGATCCCCAGGGAGTTTATGAGGCGCGAAAATAGTGGTACACCCGTCAGAAGATATACTTTG
>JALWGO010000306.1 GCA_027038805.1 Thermoprotei archaeon | reverse complement strand
TATGAAATATTCTGAAACGATTTTATCTTTACTCCTTAATATCTCCTTAATGTTTTCTAATATGATTTTTCTGTATTTCTTCAATATATTCAAGAGTTCTCCTAGCTTTCCTTCAAGATTCTCGTTCTTCATTAATGCTATGCGAAGAACAAGTTGTTGTGCTGGTTTTAAACTGCTTACTCTTTGAATGATTTTTTCTATTTCTTTTTGAGGTATAGGGCTAATACCTAGGTTTTTTAGGATCATGAGGAATTGTAAGATTCTCCATGGATTATTTAATGATTTTTCGAGAGGGATTACATGTTTTGGTATTCCTATAAATATAGCGTATTTTACCCTTAGGGGTTCATCTATTCCTCTTACCATTACGCCATAATAAGAAGCTACGCCTATGAGTAAGTCTATTTCGCCTTTGTGTAGTTTATCTAGAAAACTTGAGCCGGAGAGTGCTTTTCCGACACGTATTCCCCTATTTTTCAATTCTGTTGCGAGCTTCTTTACCATGTCTTTTCCGTATTCCTTTGAAACAAATATTAGGCCGCCGGGGCCAAGTTTCTTATAAATCTTTAGTATATCTTTTAATGGATCCTGCATTTCATCATATAGATCAGCAATGTTTCTCATATATTCGCTTATACCGCCGACTTCAAAGCCTAGTAGTTCTTTAAATATCTTGACTTTAATACCTCGTGCTCTTCCGGTAGCACTTGAGAGTATTAATTGTCCGTTATCTACGCTCACCTTATACTGATATATTCGTTCTTCTATTTCCGAAATCTCTTCGGCTATCTGTGATACTAGTTCTTCATTGCCACTTGCTTTTGATTTTATAAGATTTATTTTGAGGAAGGCTAGTTTTTGAGCATCCTCTATTATTTCATCGTTGAAGCCGAGTAAGTTTAATATCCTTTCTATGTTCTTAGAGGTTCTAAGTATAGCATCTACGTCATCCACTATTATTAAGTTAAATTGGTGTTCTTTTACTAAATTATAGTTCCTAGATAGAAAGCTTGAAGTCGTTATTAATATATCGTATTCCCGTTTCTGTATTTTTTCAAGAAATTCAAGTCTCCTATTTTTGTTACGGCTTATTTTAGGTGTATAGGCTAGTATCCTTAGTTTTCCACTTACTTTTTCCGAGAACTTGTTGAACATGCTATATATTTGCTCTACGAGAATATTTGTTGGTGCTATGAAGTACACTTTCTTCCCACGTAATGCTGCATAGATACTATAGACTGCGAGTAATGTTGTTTTACCTACACCCGTTGGTGCTACGATGGCGAAACTCTCGTTGGAGAGAAGTCTTCTTGCCCATGTTTTCTGAGCACTCCAAAGTTCAAATCCCGTAAGCTTCTTAAAGAACTCAGAGAACCCCATAACCTCGCTTTCCATATCAACTAACGTTAAATATCCTATTACCCGTTGCCTTTTCGATAATTTTTTATAAACTTGAAGTATTCTATTATAATAGTTCATGTTAGCGAATTCTTTTTCCTCACTATCGCTAAGTACGAGGCACTGATTACAGGGTAGACCCTTTTCTAGCCTACTAGCCCTTATGGGTCCACCACAGTTAGGGCACAGTCTCTCATAGACAGCATCCATACTATATTTTCCCGTAGGAAAGGGTTTGGTGTAGATCTAGAAACTTAAAAAACGCGTGCTCAATAATACTTGAGGAATCAGTAATGGTATCTAAGGAAATCTGTCTAATGCTTAAAAAACGATTATATGGTAAAGTAGATGAATATACTAGGCAAAGAGCAGCAAATGTCAATATAGTTGATAAAAATAAAATAATTGATATAATTGATAATATAACTGGTGGTTTAGGTTATACAAAAGATAACCCATTAGATGAGTCGAGAATGAATTACGCAGGCTATTATATTGCATGGCCTGATGTACTAGAGAATAATATGAAAATACTAGAGATAGGTACTGGTTTGGGGAGGACAGCATATGTAGTACATCACACGATTAATCCTGAAACTTATTTGACAATAGATAATTCTTTAGAAATACTGCATATAGCATTATATAATAATCCAATCGAAGACTACAAGAAAATTTTGTGGAGAACAAATGTAAAAATAATATATGGGGATGCACTACAAGTACTAGAATGCATTAACGACGAGTTCGACCATGTAATTCATGATGGCGGCCCTAATCCTAGAAGGAATAGAAGGCTATATAGCATATACTTCTTTAGCTTGCTTAAAAGGATACTTAAGAAAAATGGAACATTATCGGTATTCATTGGTAGCTATAGGGTAATGCAAGATCACATTTACAATACTCTAATAGGTCTAGGGTTCGATGTCTTAGAAACAGTATCCCTTCCCTTTTCAAAAGCACGCGTAATACATGCAGTAAAGCGCTAGTTAATAGAAATCTTTAAATACAACCAGACACTAGCCCTTAACACGCTGATAAAAACAACAGCAATAGGTGGAGAACATGTCAAGCCAGCCAACACCAAGTAATGTAGTATTAGTTGGTAAAAAACCCGTAATGAACTATGTACTAGCAACGCTAACACTACTAAACCAAGGCGTCAATGAAATAGTAGTAAAGGCAAGAGGTAGGGCAATAAGCAAGGCCGTAGATACAGTCGAAATAGTGAGAAATAGATTCCTACCCGGAAAAATCGATGTAAAGGAAGTAAAGATAGGCAGCCAGACAGTACAGGGGCAAGACGGTCGCCAGAGCAGAGTCTCAACAATAGAGATAACAATTGTAAGAAAAGAAGAGTAAAGAAACTAAATAGAATACATTAATACAACAGCGTATCCCTTTTTCTTATTTATCAAAAGCAAATTCTCTATATTCAAGCTTAATTATTGGTATAATCGAGTTACTTATTTACTTTCACAAGAACTCTGAAAGGCAAATATCCTAGTTCTTTACCATAAGATTGAATATGTGTGACACATTCTCGATTATGGCAGATAATTGTTAATGTGTCTTTCTCTATAATTACTTCTGCTTTTTTATCAATACTTCTTATTCTATTCTTTAGTCTTCTTACAAAATAGGGGATAACATATACCTTTATAAAGTAGTCTAAATTTAAAACCTTAAGCTTGTCATTATCTCTTTCTAGGAGACCTATATTTAATAATCTCTTTATCTCTCTACGACTATTTCGCTTACCATAAAATAGTCTTAGAAAGGAAAGTAGCTCAAAGTATTTGATTTCTTCTTGTCCGAATATTTTGTATAATAGTATGTATGTTGCTATTTCTCGCCACTTCAAAAGTATCTCCTATGTTACGCTCTTCTAGGATCAGCTGGGATTTAATGTAGTGTTTATAAATCTATATGTGTTATGCTAAGAATTAGGATGATGAGCCTCGTAAGGATGTGAGTTCATGCGATGACATAAAACCAGGCTTCTGATAACAAGGAAGGTGTAAGCGTTATGAGACTGAGAAGAGGAAGCATTATTATTCCATACGAGAAGATCTTGGTGTATATTGAGAATGAGGATATCGTAAGGGTAGTAGAAGCTTTAACCAAAATGCTAAACGATAACATTGAGTTATTCGTTGTGTTAGAACCAGTTGTATCTAGAGTAGTTATAGGAAAAGAAAAATATTTCACGGTTCTATCTGTAGGCTCTCTAATAATACCTCAGCAGGCAAGCAAAGCTCTAGATTACTTATCCGAACTAAGTAATAGTTTATGGATCCTCGATGAAGATGTATGGACAAAAACTTCTAAATTATCAGCAAATAAAGTATATGTCCATGGCTTCGAGAACTCAAAATTATTGAATTACTTTAACGGTCTCATAACTAAAGTGGATATCATTAATACTTCAATCCCGTATGTATCTCATCGTGAGAATCCTACAATAGATATAGATATAAAGGAAAAACAGTTTGTTATACCGGATATTAAATTATTGAAGCCAGGACACATAGTTGTAAACGGGTTAAAGGAAGTGATAATGTATGATGATAATAAGAAGAAAATACCATTATATGCTACTCACATGGATAAACTAAATAAGAAACCCATAGACATACTGGCGCTAGCAAGCAATCTTCCCTTAGTTCTAGAGCGTATAAATGAAAAAACAATAATAGTGTTAATTGATGATTGGAGGAAATATTCGAGCGCGATCAGAGATCTAGTTCTCTACAATTCTGTCATCTACATGCTGGCTTTGTGACGGAGTGGAATAGACTATGCAGTCTCGTCAGTTTTTCACTGATAGTCTAGGAGGGTTTAAAGAGGATTTAAAGAAGGGATATGTTGATGAGTTAATAGTAGACTTGGTATTAACTCTCAATAATATCGGGATGTATACTACAACATCTTCCTGTAGTGGTAGGATCATCTTTCTTTGTTTTGAAACATTGGAGAAGAAGTATGGTTCGAAAAGACACTCGTATCATAAAATTCCCTCTAAAAAGGCATTACTAGATACGATGAGAGATGTTTGTGTATCTTGTAAGGGGGTAGCGGTAGTTAAGGTGAAAGGTTTCATTATAGATCTAAAAGTGCCAGTAAACGATACAAATGCTATTATGCGGAATTTAGCCCTTAAAGTCGCTACTGTGAAACCGCTAAAGCAGCGTGATAAACTATTAGTTGAAATAGGCTCAACGGTTTCTTTAAACATGCCCTTGCTTTGTAACAGACACGAGGAATACTATAAGATTATATCCATGTATTTCTGGAGAAACCTTATTGACCTTAACGTTTTCAGAAATATTCTATGGTATACGACTAGCACTATGGGCGATGACGAGGCTACCCTAAAATGAAATCAATGATTAACGTCGACCTCACTGAGCCCCACGTCGAGATCTAGGTTCTCAATGCTTTTACGTTTCTTTGCTTGATATTCTTCGCTTGAACCTCTAGTAATGATTTCATACAATATTGCTGTTTCTTTTCCCTCTCCCCTACGTAGTAGTCTACCCAGTCTCTGGATGAATTGCCTACGGGAACCAGTCCCCGTTACAATTATTCCTATATTAGCATCGGGTATATCTAGTCCCTCATCACCTACTGTGGTTACGACAAGCACGCCTTTGCTCGTGTTCCTAAATTTTTCCAAGGTTTTCTTCCTTTCCAACGAGTTCATTTCTCCTATCAACAATAACGCGTTTAGCCTCTCTGCTATTTCTTTTGCTTGGTCTACATATTGAGTAAAGATTATGATTTTCGAACCACGAGATAATTCCCTATTAACTATTTTTTCAACTGCTTTTATTTTTTCTCTTGATTTTTGTACAATTTGTTTAATTCGGCTATGAATTTTTAGTGCATTAATTGCGCTTTCATCTCCTTTTCTAGCAGCCGCAAGTATTTCCTGGAATTTTCTTCCTCTAGCAAATTTCCTATAAAGTACTATGAGTTCTCTAAGCTGTTTTTTCTCTTCTCTCGTTAGATCGACGTATACCGTTCTTATCACATAATTGGCTAAGTAACCCTCCAATGCAAGTTCGCTTGCATTTTTCCAGTAAACAATTCCTCCCATTAATGGGAATAGTTCTTCATGTCTTCCATCTTCTCTTACGACCGTGGCTGAAAGCCCTAACCTGTAAGGGGCGATGGTATTTAGTGCTATATACTTGAATTTATCGGCTGGCAAATGGTGTACTTCGTCAATTACTAGTAATGTAAACATTGGAGATATTCTTGCAACGTGCCTATATGCTGTCTGATAAGTAGTTATAGTTATTGGGCCTAGTCTCTTTTCGTCTCCATAGTATAGTCCTATTTTATCGTAAGTTATGTCCGTATATTTAAGAAACATGTCTCTCCACTGGAACATTTGATCCTTAGTAAATGTAACTATAAGAGTGCGAACCCCTAATAGAGTAATAGCTGCTATTGCAATAATTGTTTTACCAGCTCCCGTTGGTAGAGCTATGATCCCTCTTTTTGTTTCAAGCCACTTACTGAGAGCCTCCTCTTGATAAGGTCTTAAGGAGGTTTTTAGTTTTATTGAGAAATATAATTTGGCCTCGGAGGGTATACCTGTTCTATCAATAACATAAATGTTGTTTCTTTCTAGTTCATTTTTTACTTCAAAGAAGTATATGGGCTTTATAATAAATATTCTCCTTCTTTTATCATACTCTATCTTATCTTTTATTTTCCTATATAGATCCCCTAGATAGAAATTTGGTTTCAATATAATTCGCGTATTTTCCCAGTATATCTCAACACTTCTACGTTCTCTTAACTCTTCTCTGAGCATATTCTTATTGTATTCTGAAATATATCCTCCATAAGTATTTATTAGCTCTAAGACGTCATCGTATGTTAGCCTCTCCTTCATTATTTTATTGATATTTAACCTGAAAACAGACTTGCCATTAATCCTACCAATATAGTCACTGATTCTTAGTAAATCCTCATACTCCTCTCTACTTAGCCATTTACTTATGTAGAAACGTATATCCTTATTCATCTTGCTGTTCATCTCCTATATAGCAAGTATATTCAATGCTACTCCCGCTACATAATTCTCTTATGGTTTTTAAGATGTATTTTAAGGCTTTTCTCAATTTTTGTTTTTTAAAATAGATGCAGAGACTTGTTTTATCAAATACGACTTCGGTATCCGTATTTTTTGTTTCTAATAGAAGATTACCTATTTTTGAGA
>JALWGO010000305.1 GCA_027038805.1 Thermoprotei archaeon | reverse complement strand
TGCTACTGCAACATAGCTGTAGGCTGGGTAGGCGTAGCCCTGGCCCTTAACATCGTCGAATTTGCCTTTTGGTAGGAAGAAGTATCCTGTAGCTGATACATCTATTCCGCGCGCATAGGCTTGTTTTATTAGTTCTTGCCATGTCATGCTCTTTGACTCGTTTCCTCTCACGTAGACTTTTCCGTTTGCTATTACTATGTCGTCTGGCCTGGCGTCTAGTAATTCTGCTGCAAGCTTGTTTAGTCTCTCACGTATTTTTGCCGCCGCTACTAGGACTCCTATTGCACCTATGCTTGTTCCACGAGACGCATGGGTTGCCCCAGTATCGGGTGCATCGGTTGTACCGAATATTACTTTTATAGCGTCTAGTGGGGCTCCTAGTACTTCTGCTACTATTTGACGGTGGCTACTGTTTGGTGATCCCTGGCCCATCTCCATTATACCAGTGTAGACTGTTACCGATCCATCTTTGTCCACTTTTATGTAGGCGTTGCTCCAGTCTGGTACTCCACGGCTAGTGCTTATACCGTGCCATGCTACTCCTATGCCTATTCCACGTTTGTAGCGTTTGCTACGCTTATTGTATTCTATGAAGGCTTTCCTCTTCTCCCACCAGCCTATCTTCTTGGCTAGTTTCTCTACCGCTTCAGCAACGCCTACCGAGTGGTCTAGGAGTTGATTGGTTATAGTTGTCTGACCCGGTCTTAGGAGGTTCTTTAACCTAAGATCCACTGGGTCCATTCCCAGCTTCTTAGCTAGTTCATCCATTTGGGCTTCTGCTGCAAACTGGACGCTTGGGTTACCGAATCCTCTAAAGGATCCCTGTGGGAACTTGTTCGTGTAGACGCAGTAGCCGTCTACTTTAGCGTGGGGTACATAGTATGGTCCGCTTGCGTGGACTGATGCTCTCCATAGAATGAAGGGTCCACGGTTAGTATATGCTCCGGTATCGTGGATTATCTTGACTTCTATTGCCATTAGTTTTCCGTCTTTTGTCGCACCAGTCTTGTATTGTATTATTGTTGCTTCTCTCTTCGGGTGTATCCTCATTGATTCTTCACGCGTGTACATTAGGAAGGCTGGCTTGCCAGTCTTGTATGCTACGAGTGCGGCTTTAGCCGCTACTAGTGGTCCCTCGTCGTCTTTTCCTCCAAAGCCTCCTCCCAGGTAAGGGATTATTATCTTGACCTTGCTCATCGGTATTCCTAGTACTCTTGCTACAATTGATTGGGCTAGGTGGGGGTATTGGGCTGCTGTGATAACTGTTATTCTTCCCTCAAGGTCTGGTATTGCTAGTGCCCCCTCGGTTTCAAGGTAGAGGTGGTCTTGGTGGTGGGTTCTATACTCGTTTTCTACTATTACATCGCTTTTAGCGAAGCCTTCTTCTACGTTTCCTTTTCTAACCTTGGTTCGGAAGGCTATGTTTGAACCGTTTTCTTCGTGTACTAGTATGTCTGTTCTGTTCATTGCTTCTAGGGGGTCTAGGATCACTGGTAGGGGCTTGTACTTTACCTTTACTCTCTCGACTGCGTCGAAGGCTGCATCGATGTCTTCTGCCGCTACTAATGCTATTGGTTCGGCGTGGAATCTTACCTTGCCTTCTGCTAGGAGTGGTTGGTCTGGTAGTGCGTAGCCTACTTGGTTTTCGCCTGGAATGTCCTGGGCTGTGAATACTCCTACTACTTTCGGTATCTTCAATGCTTCCGAGTAATCTATTCCTTCGAGGATCGCGTGGGGTTCTTCGCTTAGTACTTGTTTAACAAATAGTATCCCCTTGTCAAAATAGTCTTCAACGAATCTCGCCTTACCAATAGCTTTATCGAAAGCATCTGCGCGTTCAATGCCCTTGCCGACAACGATGAACTCGTGGGCCTTAAGCCATTTTTCTAGAAGAGCATAAGGGTCTTCAACTAAGGCCACCAAGCATCACCCAGCGTTGGGTTACAATATAGCTTATACGTGACCCTGTAATAATAAAGGTTTACCTAATAAACATATTGTAAAACCATTCTATAAGTGCTAGATAAGTGTTAGGAAACAATAATAGGGTTAAAGATATACTAATACTTGAATGAGAGGTATAAAACATGTTAGAAGACCTAGAACCAGACATATTAAAACAAGTAGAATTAAAAGACTTAAACGAAGATTTAAAAAGAGTAATATACGAAACACTAGAAGAAGAAAATATAGGAGTGGAAAAACTAGTTCTATACGAGTACAAGTACATCCCCGTAAGACTACAGCATATTTTCAGGGAGCTGGGTAAGAGAGGCATTATAGTTCACAGCACGCTGGTTTATAATGGGAAACTATACATTATTGGAGAGAAGAAGAGCGGTACCTTTGATTTTGCACCCGACTACGAGTATCGTAGAAAATAGTTCCCGGTCACCGATGATTAAGCCCACCATTATTTTATTCAGTTTTCCAGTAGAGAGCGTTTATTTTAGTTAGAGGCTAGCTTATAGTTCTGGGGCGAAACCTGGGTTCTGGGGTAGAACCATGCTATTCGATGAGCGTCCCAAGGAGAGGAGAGAAGACCTCTACAATAGGGAAGTCGAGATAGAAAAGATAAAGGAAAGTATTGGTAGACCACTCATACTTGTAACTGGTATTAGGAGGATAGGGAAGACCTCTGTTATAAGAGTGGCTTTAAACGAAATAGATGAAACGAAAATAATAGTTGATGTAAGAGGATTGCCGGAGAACTATAGTCGCCTACACCTCTATTCCAAGCTAGCTGAAGCTTTAAGCAAGACGAGTAATAGAATATTAGAGGCCTTGAAACACGTTAGAGGAGTAAGCATAATGGGACTCGAAGTAGAGCTAACATGGAGGGGTAGAGATATGCTAACCCTACCCTCATTATTCGATGCATTAGATGATATTGGAGCAGTCATAGTATTTGATGAAGCC
Source organism: Thermoprotei archaeon (assembly GCA_027038805.1). Lineage (GTDB taxonomy): Archaea > Thermoproteota > Thermoprotei_A > Sulfolobales > WANQ01 > JALWGO01. The sequence goes on along the minus strand of JALWGO010000305.1, from coordinate 3,734 downwards.
CAGAACCTCCGAGGACCCCTATCAAGAGAATTTCTGGAATCCCTAGCCCACGCTTACGATTACTGCAGAAACCTTACTTTCATTCTAAGTGGTAGTGAAGTCGGATTACTCTACGATTTATTGAAAATAGATGACCCCTCATCACCACTATATGGCAGATACTTTGTTGAAGTAGAATTAGAGAGGTTTAGTAGAAAAGAATCCATAGACTTCCTCGAAAAAGGATTCAGTGAAGCTGGAAAAAACGTGCCAGTAAGCCTCATTGAGGAAGCCGTAGATCTCTTAGACGGTATACCTGGGTGGCTAACATTCTACGGAGCAAGATGCCTTGAAGGCAAATGTAATCCTAAAGAAGTATTAAGCCTAGCTACCCGACTAGCACGTAGAGAGCTAGAAAACTTGCTAAAGAATAGACCAGTTAGATACAAGCACGTGCTAAAAGCTATAGCCGAGGGAGCTAGATCCTGGAGCGAAGTAAAGGGATACCTTGAAAGAGTAGAGAACAAGACAATCTCAAAGAGCGTTCTAAGCAATATCCTAAGAAACCTAGAGAAAATGAGCATCATAAAAGACTACGAGTTCCAAGACCCAATATATAGGGAGGCATCGAAAAAACTAGTATAACTATATACAGTTTTACACCAGCATCTTATCCTAGCTTCGGCTTAATCCATTCTCCTAAAGGCTTCTCTTCAACAACCTTGCCGTCTTTCGCAATAATATTTCCTCTAAGAATAACATACTTGATCTTACCCTTCAGCCTCCAGCCAATAAATGGTGACAACGGGTTCTTAGCATACAAGTCCTCTTCCCTCAACACAGTTTCCTCTCTTGGATTCACTAGGACAAGGTCTCCATCACTACCAATACTCAATGAGCCCTTACGCGGGTAAATATTGAATAGCCTAGCCGGGTTTTCCGCGAGAAGCTCTGGTATCTTAGTCAACGGTAACTTGCCCCTAAGAGCCTGGTCTATCATCAACGGCATTAGTGTTCTAACACCATGGAATCCAGCTGAAGCCTCCCACACATTCTTTTCCTTCTCTTCCCTGCTATGGGGAGCGTGATCTGATCCTATATGAGTAATAGTTCCATCTAGTACTGCTCTCCAAAGCTCTCTCTGATGGCTTTCATCGCGTATTGGTGGGTTAACTTTTATCAAGACACCATATTTCTCATAGTCTTTAACAGTTAGTAGTAGGTAGTGTGGGTTTGTTTCACCCCAGACATTAAGCTTCAAAGCCCTTGCTTGACGTAAGAGTTCTACGCCCTCCTTAGCGCTCATGTGTACTATGAGTACTCTTCCACCCGTATGCTTAGAATACAGTATTAGTCTCTGAATAGCCTCCTCCTCACATATAGGGGGACGAGCATCGGTATGGGCTGCTGGATCCATTCTACCCGTAGCCTTAACCTTCTCTGTATAGTATTTCACGAGATTCCAGTTCTCGGCATGAAAGGCTATGGGAACGCCCATTTTAGCAGACTTTGACAAAGCCTCTACTAGTGTACCATCGTTTGGTGCTGGAATATTACCAGTAGTTGGCCCGAGAAAGATCTTGAATCCAACAGCACCACCATAAACTATTTCTTCGAACTCATCTATATTCCCATCATGGATCACACCATACAACCCAAAGTCTACATGAGCCCTACTTGACAACCGCTTAGCCTTCTCCTCAAGTATCCTACGATTCTCGACTGGCGGAAGGGTATTAGGCATCTCCAAAACAGTTGTAACGCCACCCGCCGCAGCAGCCATAGTACCATGGTAGAAGTCATCCTTATACTCTAGACCCGGCTCTCTCATATGAACATGCTCGTCAACTGCTCCCGGAAAAGCTAGTAGTCCCCTAGCCTCTAACACCTCGACTCCACTAGGCTTACTGAGACCCCGGCCAACTGCTTCAACTCTACCATTAACTACTAGGACATCAACATCATCTCTTACTCCATAGGGTAAGACAAGTCTTACACCACGGACAAGAATAGAACCATCCGCCACGGGAAACAACGCCTCACAAAACCTTTGAACCACATATATGTAAGACGCTAAGAGGGGGTTAAAAGAATAAAACCCGGATAATCCAGTTAACCCAACCCCATACGAGCGAGTATAAATGAGGGCTCAGGTGCTCGGCTGGTTCTTCACCCATGTTTCCGTTTAATCTCGGGTCATCATAGCCCCGAGGGTAAGTTCTATGGAATCCTACTTTATCTAGTAATCGTTCTATGTATCTGGTTTTGTATTATAAATTATGTTATATTGTTCGTATTTTTAATAGAACTTCTACTAGAATCTGTTTTACCAGCATAAGATTTTTCAGTAACCTTTTTGTTACTACTTCTCACGTGTGAACCCGTTTTCACGAGGTAATAGTTGTGGCTCTGGCGGAAGACCCACATGATAATAAACAGTTCCGCTATATAGGTAAGGACACTATACGTAAAGACGGTATAGCTAAGGTCACGGGCCAGGCGAGATACGCTTACGATATCTACTTACCAGGCATGCTACATGGAAGAATATTGAAGAGCCCCTATGCCCATGCCAAGATAAAAGACATTGATACAAGTGAAGCAGAGAGAATGGGGGCAGTGGTAATAACCTTCAAGGACGTTCCGAGGAAGAAGTTCAATATTAGACTAGTAAGCGTTGATGAGGTCAACTATAAGGATTGGGAGGTCTTAACAGATCACCCGAGATTTGTTGGAGAATACATTGCAGCTGTAGCAGCTGAAACAGAAGAGCTTGCCCAGAAAGCCTTGGAGGCAATAAAGGTTGAATGGGAAGAGGTATATGAGCCCATACTAGATCCCTTCGAGTCAATGACGCCGGGTAAGCCGAAGATACATGATAAGATATTGCTGGGTCAGAAGGAGATAGAGGTAAAGAACAATATAGCTTGTACAAAAGAGTATATTGAAGGAGACCCTGACAAGGCATTTAAGGAAGCAGACATAGTTATTGAACGCGTCTTTAAGACTAATAGAAGATACCATATGCAACTGGAACCCAAAGTCGCGGTTGCTAAACCAGAACCAGACGGCGGGATAACTGTTTGGACAACAACTCAGACAATACATAATACGAGGATACTGATATCCCAAGTATTCGATATTCCGATGAGCAAGGTAAACGTGATCAAGCTACCTATAGGAGGGGCTTTTGGATCAAGTATTCAGACGAACCTGGTAACCCTGGTAGCAGTTGCCCTAGCGTTAAAGGCTAAGAGACCAGTAAGAATAGCTCTTACAAGAGAAGAAGACATGAGGGATCACGCATCATATCAAATGGTTCTAAGACTAAAAGTTGGAGCGAAAAAGGATGGAACAATTATTGCAGGTGAACTAGAGAACATTATGGATATAGGGGCACATCAAATCCAAGCATACCCGCTACTCGGGACGGCTCTCGGATGGTTTGTATCCCTCTACAAGTGGAAGAATATTAGATACAAGGGTATAGCAGTCTACACCAACAAGGTTCCAACATGTGCATTCAGAGGCTATGGTAACCCCCAGGTAACATGGGCTGTAGAAACAGTAATAGACGAACTCGCCGAGAAACTCGGAATAGACCCCGTAGAATTTAGGTTAAAGAACTATGTTGGGAGAGGAGACATATTCTGGGGCCAGGGTCCAACAGTAAAATCAGTTATACGTAGCGACGGTGTACCCGAGCTATTGAGAAAGGGAGCAGAACTCATAGGATGGAAGAACAGGCCCAAACC
>JALWGO010000304.1 GCA_027038805.1 Thermoprotei archaeon | reverse complement strand
CTTAGAAGGAGAACACATGACCTAGAAGACACTATACTACAAATAGAGCGTGCAATGGCAGCTATACGGATGAGCTACCTGGCAGGAGAAATCACTGAGAAGGGCTATAAAGCTGCAATTGAGGCTCTCAGGCAAGCTAAGGATAAGGCTAGTGAAGAAAAAGAAGATATAAAGAAGATTAAGGAGAAGATAGAGAAGCTTGAATCAGGGCCAGCTGAGATAATATCAACAATGCGTAAAACAGTAGCCGAAGCACCTACAGAAAAGTCTGAGACAAGTATACCGGAGGCGCCAATACTAGTACAGGTGGTTGAAGGCTAGAGAGTTTTTAAGTAGATCTAAAGATGTTTTCCTCTATTCCTCGTAGAACCAAAATATATTTCAACCCATCAATGGTGAAGAAGAGTGAATATAGTAGCAGAAGTAGGCACTAGTAGTGGGGCGAGTGGGTGGTTGAGAGTATTTAGAGGATTATTCGGTCCACGTGATTCTAATAGAGAGGTGAAGCGAAGACTAATAGCGGCGAAAGTGAGACTAGAGGAGACTTTGCAGAAAGTAGAAGAAGCAATAAATAGGCTTAAGAGTAGAGATACAGAGTTATTCGCTAATGCTGTTAAAGCACTAACGAGAAACGATGAGGTTAAGGCAAGCATATATGCTGGGGAAATAGCCGAGATTAGGAGAATTATTAAAACACTAACCACCGTTAAGTATGCAATAGAGAAAGTTAAGATTAGACTAGAAACCATACAAGAGTTAGAGGATGTTGGTTTAAGCTTAATACCCTTGATAACCGTTGTAAAGAACATTAAAGACTGGGCTTCCCAGCTAATACCAGAAGTATCAATGCACTTAGATGAAGCATTAAATAGCATGCAGGAACTCGTAACAGTTTCAAGCAACCTACCTGAAAGAACAATGATAAATATACCTCAATCAGCTGACGCCGTGAAAATCTTAGAAGAAGCTCAAAGAGAAGCAGATAAAGAATTCTATAAAACCTATGCAAGACCCCCTGAAATCCCGAGCACCAATATAGAGGTTCGTAAATATGTTGAGAAAATAGAAAAGGAGGTTCAGGAAAAACTAAGAGAGAAACCCAGGATACCAGTTCAAACCATGGTATTCACGCGTAAACTCTCCGTGGAGGAAGTAAAAGAAAGAGTACTTGATTATATTAAGTCTACCCAAGGATTCCTAGACATAGTTGATTGTGCACGCAAGATAGGTGTTGAGCCCTCCCAAGTACGTAAAGCATTAGAAGAACTCATACATGAAGGAAGAATCAAGCTTGTTAGATAAAGGTTTTCTTATACTTTCGTTAATCGTTACGAGGCATATGGTTTTTAGCCCCTCATCAACGTCTTAGAATTCTATATGGTTACGCTAACACATACTTACACTCACACATACGTGTTCAAGGTGTGACTGGGTTGAGTATAGCGGTATACTTAGAGGAAGAAGCTCGAAAATACGCTACAAAAGCCGTAAAGGCTGATCAAGAAGGAGACTATGAACTTGCAGCTAAATTCTATGATAAAGCTGCTGAGTTCTTAGAGAAGCTCATAAGGCTTTACCCAGATGTACCTTTTAAGTTAACTTATATTAAGATGATTAAGGGGTATCGTGAGCGAAGCGATTATTTGAAGAAACTAGCCGAAAAGAAGGTTAAGGCGATTGCGGTTGGTGGTGAAGAAGAGGATGAAGAAGACTTTGAGAACATTATATTAGCTAAAAAGCCTCCCGTAACCTTTAACGATATAGTTGACTTGGAGGAGGCTAAGCAGGCAATAAAGGAGGCTATAGTGTACCCGGTTAGGAGGCCTGATCTCTTTCCCTTGGGCTGGCCTAGGGGCATACTGTTGTTTGGGCCTCCGGGATGTGGTAAGACCATGATTGCTGCAGCAGTTGCAAATGAGGTTGACGGTGTATTCTTCCATATAGATGCGGCTACGATAATGTCTAAGTGGCTAGGTGAAGCAGAGAGGAATGTTGCAAAGATTTTCCGGAAAGCCCGCGAAATAGCTAGTGATGGTAAGCCAGCGATAATATTCATTGATGAAGTAGATGCTCTTCTAGGAGTATTCCAGACCGAGGTGGGTGGTGAAGTACGTGTTAGGAACCAGTTCCTTAAGGAAATGGATGGATTACTAGATAAGGCCTTCAACTAC
>JALWGO010000303.1 GCA_027038805.1 Thermoprotei archaeon | reverse complement strand
GTATTCCCTTCTGATTAAAAATACGGCTAGGCTTGTAAGATAAGTTTCAATAGAAAGTATTGTTATTGTAGTAGGTTTTTCTTTAGTGATATTTTGAATGCTTGTACTCCTATAGCATACATTACTATTGCTGCTAGTATTGTGTAGGGTAGGGGTGCTAGGGCTTCGCTTCCTGTTGCTCCGTAGACTAGTATTTGTCTTGCTCCATCGAGTGCTTGGGTTAGGGGTGAGTAGGTTGCTAGGATTTTCATGAATCCTGGTAGGAATTCTTTTGGTGGCCACCATACTCCTGTTGTGAACATTGCTGGGAAGGCTATTATGAAGGATATTGTAGTTGCCGCTGAGGTTCTTCTTACGAACATTCCTATTGTTAGTCCTAGGCCTATTACGAATAGTATTCCCAGGATTATGTATAGGATTGATAGCCAGTGATAGGGGTTTACTGGGTTGAAGGGTATGTATGCTCCGAGGCCTAGCCCGACGACTGTTATCGCTATTGTTGATAAAGCTATAGATATCATTACTCCAGCTGTTGTAGCTATTAGGAGTACTAGGGGTTTTATGGGTGATGCTATTATGCGTGTAAGGGTTCCATTCTCTTTTTCCTCTACGATACTACTTGATGATACTATTAGTCCTATGAATAGGGTTTGCACGCCTATCAATCCTATAAGCATCCAGCCAAGTATTGCTGCACGGTTATTGAAGGCTCCTAGAAGACCCTTCGGTCTAACGTCTCTTATGGTATAGTTTAATGGTGTTCCTAGGAGTTTCATCCAGTTAACCCATAGGTTGAACTGTTTCTTGTATTCTTCTGGAACATATTGTGAACCGTATTTTTCGGCATAGTAAGCTGTTATCTCTAGTCTCTTACGCACTGCCTCGAGGGAGAATTTGTCTAGGAAGCCCTGGATTATAGATGATACTATCTGGGTTTTTGTCCCAGAGCTTAAGACGTATACTTTAATTGTATCGTTTATCTTGGAGGTATTGTTGAAGTATGCTAGACCAGATAATATTTGCCATAGATTTGATGGGAATACTAGTAGGGCGTCTACTTTACCTGAACGCAGTAGTTCTAGCCCAGCTGACTCGTTTTTAACTATTGTTACCTTGAATAAGTTGGTGTTATTGATTGTTACGTTCTCCATTATCCTTGTTAACATTGATGTTATGTTTTCAGAGTAGTCGGGATAAGTAGTTATTGCGACCTTAACCGTGTATACAGGCTGGCTTGGGGGAACCCATATGAAAACCGTCATTAATAGTAGGAGTACTGGGTATCCTATAACCCAGAATAGAGTTGAAGGACTACGGAAAATACTCTTCAAATCCCTTATGAGGAAGGCTAATACTGGTTTAACTATGCTCATTCTAGTCTCCTCCCGGTAAGCTTTATGAAAACGTCTTCGAGAGTAGGTTCTCTTAGACGAGTAGAAACGGGTTTAGCGCCAACTCTTATTGCTTCTTCTACAAGTTTAGGTAAGATTTCCTCGTATTCTCTAACATATACTCTGTAAACATTTTCGTCTACAACTACTCTACCACTACTACTATATTTTGCAAGTGCTTCGCGTAGTTTTTCTGACGGATTCTTGACCTCTAGTTCTACTACTGTTTCATCGCCATACTTTTTCTTTAATTCCTCGGGTGTCCCATGGGCTATTACTTTACCCTTGTCTATTATGTATACTCTATCGCTTAGCTCCTCAGCTTCCTCCATATAATGTGTTGCGAGAAGAATAGCCCTACCCTTCTCTCGTTGCTCTTTTATGAGGCTCCATATCTCTCTACGTACATGTGGGTCGAGACCCGTTGTGGGTTCATCTAGGACTAGTAGTTCTGGTTCATGTATGATTGTTGCTGCAATAGACAAGCGCTTCTTCATGCCCCCAGAATATGTTCTAACAAGCCTCTTCGCATACTCCTTCATACCGAGTTTTACGATAAGCTCACTTATCCTACTCTTAGCCTCTCTCCGAGACAATCCGTAGAGTAGTGCGTAGAATAGGAGGTTCTCGTAGGCATTGAGGCTCTTATACAAGATGTTTTCTTGGGGCAAGTAGCCTATCTTAGCCTTAACATCAAGGCTAGCCCACACGTCTCTCCCATCAATAAGAACTTCTCCCTCATCGGGTGCTAGTACGCCCACGATTATTTTGAGTAGAGTA
>JALWGO010000302.1 GCA_027038805.1 Thermoprotei archaeon | reverse complement strand
TACGTCTAGATAACTACTAGGCTCATCCAATAAGTATATGCTAGCTCCCCTAATTCTATTAGAAGCTATTAGTAGGCGTTGAGTCTCACCAGAACTCAGGGTATACGTGAGTCTTTTCCTAAGCCCGGATAACCCGTATTTTCCTAAAACACCGTTCACTTCAGACTCATCATATTTCTTAACGAGCAGCTGGTTTACGATTACCTCTCCCTCAACAGTTGGTGACAATATACCGTACCAAGGCTCCTGCGATACATATGCGGTCAACCTTATAATAGTCTTCGAACTAAGCATGCTAGGACTTTTGCCATGGATCCTAACTATTCCCTTATACCATCCATTAACATATCTACCCATAACGCCAGCCAATACTCTTAGAAGCGTAGTCTTACCGCTCCCGCTCCCACCATATATGAGTAGGAGCTCTCCTCCCCTCAAGCTAAAAGAAATATTATCTAATACAGTTGTCCTACCATAACCCGCGCTAAGTCCCTCAACTTCCACTATTCTCCTCAACATAGCCTGCACGCCTAAGGAACTCAACTATAGGTAACGCAATACTAGCACCAATAACTGCTTGCCCAATATTAACGGGTACCTCGAATACAGCCGCTATAGGTTCCCTCCCAGTTAGCGGATTTGATACAAAGTACTCGTATAAGAAGTATCCGAAAACCATGACCAAGCCAGCAACTAATAGTACGAGGGGTTCAACACCACCATACCTAGTAGTAAACCCTATGTAAGCTATAGTAGCAAACACTACGACGCCAACAAAGACCCAGAACCACCATGGAATACTACCCTTCACACCATAGCCTAGTATATCCGAGCCAGCCCACAATGTACCAGATAGATATACTGATCCAATAAAAGACACTATACCCAAGTACAAGAGGCCCAATAATACTGTTACCGCCTTGAAATTAATCTTCCATCCCCTAAGCCTAAGAGCAAGCCATCCTGCAAGAAATCCCTCAGCAAACTTTATCACAAGTGTAGCGGGAGCAAAAATACCATAACCACTAACAGCATCAGCCAACGCCGCACCAACCCCCCCAGCAATACCGGCAACCCAAGGCCCAAAAATTAGAGCAGCAACATAGATAACAGCCTCACCCAGGTTAAAGTAGCCTCCAGTAAAGGGCTGATAAACCTGGACAACTAGTGTAGCAGCAAAAACTAATACTATAAATACTATAGTATAAACGAGTTGTTTAATACTACTAGTAGTATGAGGGCCCATAAATCCCTCCCGGGCAATATTTACTGCTGTAACGGATATAGATGAAATACGAGTATTAAACAATAAACTTTAATACTAAAAAAATAACAAAACAATTTTATATATAATAAAAGTATAAGGATAAAACACCCTATAATAATAAACAACAATTACTCTTATTAACCGGAGGAGAGGGGTAAAAATATTTAATACTAGTGAAAATTGTAAAGAACAGAGGTGTACCATGTGAACACCCTCTACAAGTCTCTGCTTCTAGCAATAATGATATCGCTAATCATCGTCAATACAATATCAGTAGGAGTAGCCAACATAAGCAGAGTAGAATCAATGCCGGTAAAAACATTAAAGAATACCCCCTCGCATTCAAAGACCTTAAATACCTATAATCCCCGGGAATTTACATTAACGCCTATAGAGAAGGTTAGATGGAAATTCGTTAGGCCCACTGTTGTGAAGACAGCTTCAATGCAAGAGGTAAAACCATTATCACTTAAAGTAATAGCGCCTCTGAAACCATATACTGTTAATGCTAGGGAAATAGCACTTCACACAACTGATAAGAATGGCGACTACATAGACGACGCATTAGTAAAGAATATTACCATTGGAAGACTTACACCAAACGATACTATAGTATTGAATATAGTATTCAATATACCACCAGCACACTCAAACTATGAGAAAGCACTAGAACTCGGACAACAGCTAACAAAAATAATCTCAGATATACAGAGAAAGATACCAAACATGAAACTAGTATCAATATGGACTAGTGCACTAGTAGGCTTTGCTATAAAGATCCCAGCAAACCTAACCCTAATAGAAGAATTAAAGAACATACTCTTATCCTACGACCTCAACGGCGACGGCAAACCCGACCTAGCAGTAATAGAGGGCAACAGAGAATACCATACGCTCAACTATTATTCATC
>JALWGO010000301.1 GCA_027038805.1 Thermoprotei archaeon | reverse complement strand
TGATGCGATCTCCATGAAGAATATCTATGATATCCCGAGGATAAACTGGAATAAATGTGTTGGCTGCGGTATTTGTGCAGCAAAGTGTCCTGGTTTAGCAATATTTATTGTGGATTTATCCAAGCCTGGTAAAGCCTTAGTCACTATACCTTACGAGTTCTTACCCAAGCCCAGGAAGGGTGATGAAGTAGTATTGCTTGGTCGTGACGGTAGAAGGTTGGGTAAGGGTAGAGTTATAAAAGCAATAGATTGTGAGAGAACTCTTCTCGTAACAGTAGAAGTACCAGAAGAATATGCTATGGAGGTGAGAGCTATATGGGTGGAAAAAGAGGACACCCAGTAATAGTTTGTAGATGTAGAGATGTAACATTAGAGGATGTTGAAAAAGCAATAGAGGAGGGGATAACGGATTTAGAAACATTGAAGCGAAGACTAAATATAGGTATGGGGCCATGCCAGGGAAGAACATGTATCCCACTCGTTGCCAGCATCTTAGCTAGGAAGCTTGGTAAACCAGTTGACGAGTTATTAATACCTAAGATACGTGCCCCAATAATCCCCGTTCCCGTTAACCTCTTACTCAAGTCTGTCGATGCTAAAGGTGAAAGAGGAGATGATTAAGACTAGGATCCTAATCGTTGGGGGAGGTATTTCGGGTTTATCAATAGCTTATAGTCTAGTTAAACGTGGAGTAAATGATATAGTAATAGTTGAGAAAAGCTACTTGGGCTCTGGTTCAACTGGACGATGTGCTAGTGGTATACGTGCATCATTTACTTCTAGGGAGCACGTAGTATTAATGAAGCATAGCATAGAATTATGGAAGAAATATGCGGAAGGAGAACTAGGACAACACGGGTTATATTACAATCAGGGAGGATACGTATGGCTGGCTTCACGAGAGGAAACCGCTAAAACTATGGAGAGGCTCGTAAAGCTTCATAACTCCTTGGGAGTCCCGACTAGGATAATAGGATTAGATGAGTTAAAGAAACTAGTTCCACCAATAGAAACTAGGGGCATAGTGAGCGTACTCTTTGACCCAACTGCTGGCAAGTCATCGCCCTTCAAAACTATATTCGCTTTCTATAACCTGCTTAGAAAGAAGGGGGTAAGAATATACCTACATACAAGGGTTGAAGAAATATTACACGACGATAGACGCGTCTATGGAGCAATAACTAGTAAGGGTGAGATAAGAGCCGAGACTATAGTAGTGGCTGCGGGCGCTTCAACTCGTAAACTACTTGAGCCTCTTGGAGTAAAAATGCCGTTGAAAAATTTACCCCGACATGCAATGTTAACCGAGGCTTATAGAGAAGCATTCAAGCCCCTGGTTATAGACTGGGATACCCCTGGAGTACCATATATCGTTCAGATGAAGAGCGGGAGTTTTCTGATAGCGCGGAATATTGATGAAGAACCAGAGCTTTCACTATATTCACAGAGAATAGACTTCATGCCCAAAGCGGTTAAGCCTCTGGTAAGATTCTTCCCTTGGCTGAGAAATACTAGGATAATGAGATACTGGATGGGATACTATATTACAACACCAGATCACCATCCAGTATATGGGCCGGTAAAGGATTACGAGAACCTCTATATAGCGACGGGATTCAGCGGCCACGGCTACATGCTGGCTCCAGTAACAGGAGAAGTCATCGCCGAATGGATACTAAATAATAGACCCTCAATAGACGCTGCGAGAAAACTCGTGCTAGAGCGATTTGAAAAAGGAGCACTCATTAAGGAGTTAGCGGTAGTAGGCTAGCATCCCGATATATTTCTTATTATCTCTCCTATCCCGACTCTTATTATTGATACAGCGAAGGCTGACATTAGTAACATCATTATCTTATCTAGTATCAGTGTACCGTTTTTACCGAGTATTCTGTCTAGAAAGCCTCCCATGTGTAGGAATGGGAGAACTATTAATGAAGAGACTATTATTGATACTATAGCAACGTGAAGGCCAAAGGTATACTTTATGTATATTGCTGAAGCTATAGCCCCTGGCCCGGCAAGTAGTGGTGTCGCTAAAGGAACTATTGCGAGGCTCTCGGTATCCGACTTGGGCATTAACCTTACTTCAAGGAAGCCTAATATAGAGTATATTAGCAATACTAGGCCAGCCGCTACCTTGAAATCACTTATTGAGACCCCTAGATAATCCATCACTATGTCTCCGATGACTGCAAATAAGAGTAGTATTATTATTGCAACAAAGATACTATTGTTTATTATCCTTCTGCGTTCTCTAGGCTCTAAGTTCTTAGTTAACACGTAGAAAAGAGGAGCATTACCGAGAGGATCCATCACGATGAAGAGCAGCAATATTGGTTGAACCCAGTCTGCTAGATTCTCAAACATACTGTGCCACCACTTTTTACTGTTAAACCGATGCCCATTTCTGATGGAATAACTGTTGTCTTCCATCCGAGTATCCTAGACATGTAATTAAGGTATTTTTCCGCAGACCTTGTATAAGGAAATAGCATGTTGTGAGCCATTATTATTCCTCCAGGTTTTATCCTATCCTTAACTGCTTCAACACATTCAATGTATCTATCCTTTTCAACGTCTATGAAGAGGACGTCTACTTCCTCCGGATACTCCCCTAGTATTTGGCAAGCATCACCGACTCGGGTTTCTACATTGACTTTTAATCCGAGTTTTTCTACTAGTTCCTTAAACATGTCTAGGTTTCGCTTATAATAGTCTATAGCTAGGATAGAATGTCTGGTACCCGCATCTACTACTGCGTATACCATCCATATAGTTGAAAACCCTGCACCCGCACCTGCATCCACTATATAGCCTTCCCTTCTACCAGTTAGTACGAGATAAGTGTAAGTTACAGAATAGAGGATCTGTCCTTCACTCCACCTGATAGTCGGTATACCCATATAATTGCATTTCTCATAATATTTCTCTATTACTCTCAAGAGATTAGTGTCTCTTAGATCCACAGTCCAATCCCTATAAAACTATATCTGGGCTGAGACTTTCTTAACTATTAGCCAGAGAGCTGCTGCTATTATTAGAACAGCTAGGGATGATAACACTACTTCTACTGCAGTACGCGTTATAACTGATAATATGACTTCTCTTACCGCCACAATAAATGCTACTTCGCCGACTGCTATCAGATATAGTTCTCTCTTCCTATATGCTGCTATAATGCTTCTCAATAATTCGACGAATACTAGAATTAACAGGATATCATCGATGAGGAACTGCAGCTCCATAGCTGAGCCTACGTGAAGAGCCTTCTCTAAGTCAATTATTGTATAATACGTTACCAATCCTATAAGAATAGATAATAAACCCAGGATTATTATCTCAGCTATAAGATTAACTATCTCACTAAATGCGTAGACCTTCCTTATTATTTTCTCCTTAATGGTCTCCGTCAAAGGCTGTAACCCACAATTACTAATAATGATTTAATAAAATAGTATTTGCGATAAAGGAAAACGATTATTATATCTTTCTACTACCTCATCGGCTAGGATAATATTACGGCTATTAAGGCTAATGCCGCTAACGTTAAACCATATTTCCAGAGGAATTTTACTCCTTGATCCGGCCTATATCTCGGCATCATAGTATCTATTAGACATAATACTGTAAACACTACAAAGTATTTCACCATAATAACTAGTATTCCTAGCCAATAGTTCTCTACGATGTTTACTGGTGCCGCACCACCTAGGAATAGTAGCACGAATAGTATTGGTAATACTATTTTTTCTATAAAATGTATGAAGAATAATAATGCTAGTCTCGGGCCACCATACTCTGTGAAGATGCCCCAATATATCTCTGTTTCAGCTTCTGGAAAGTCGAAGGGCTTTATCATTAATACTCCCATTAGCCCTATAAAGCCAGCTATAAAGGCTAATATCATGGCAATAGCTGCTGCTGGGTTAACAGTCCAAAGATCTATTGATACCAGTGATGTTAGGTAGAACGAGTATTGTGCGCCAAATGCTTTTGAAGCTACTATTATTGGTACTAGGAAAGACGCTATAAATACTGGTTCAGCTGATACCAGCAATGCTAGGTAGCGTCCAATGCCTATGTTTGTATACGGGTTAGGAGTGCCTAGAGCTGCTAGAGCTATTGAGAGAGACGACCATACGAGAAAGTAGAATAGTATTATTGAGTCATAGGGCGCGTAAAGGGGTGCATAGGATAGCGGTGTTAATAGCAGCACTGCTATTAGCGAGCCTACACCTAGGGAAGCCGCTATCACTGGTATGTACTTTGACGCTATTCTGCTCGTAGCATCTTCTTTCATTAATAGTTTAAAGAAGTCCGCAAAGGGCTGTAGTAATCCTACTGGACCAGTCCTAGTTGGGCCTCGACGGAAAGCCATTCTAGCTGATGCTTTCCTCCAATACCATTGGGTGAATATTACCATTGCTATCATGAATAATAGTCCGGGGAATATTAGGAGTTGTAATAGTATGTCAACTGCTATCATGGTTTCTCACCCTACAAGTATTGAGATGATAATTAATGCTATGAGTACGAGGAGCATATAGAAGAACCAGTCTTGTACTATATTAGAACCAGCTGTTTCCATTATTGCTTTAAACGCTCTCCTAAAAGCCCTTGTCATAACGTCGACGAAGACTCTTGTTATTGGTACTATGAATTCCTCTGATGGAGGTTCTTCACCACACATAACAATGTCTTCTTTAACAGGGTCACGATACGTTATCTTTTCTCCATACATCTTCTTAAATAATACAAATAATCCATAGTAAACTATGAGTCCCGCCAGAGTCATGAGACCAGATACTATTACTAATAGACTAAATATATCAAACATGTATGCCATATTCTACACCTCCTAATCGAAGATTTTCTTAGCGTATTTCTCAAATGTAAGAGAGACTTCTTTTCTAGCCTTCTCGTCTTCAACAACCTTAGCGTCAATCCAGTGAACATAGAAGACCTTTCTCTTATCATCGACGTCTACGACTACCGTGCCGGGCGTATTTGTTATAGAGTTTGCTATAGTTGTTTTAGCGTAATCGCTTTCTACTTCATATGGTATTCTAACGATGCTTGGATTCACTGGCACCTTTGGGTGTAGTATTCTTTTTATTACGTCCCAGTGTGCTTTAGCCTCTATTACTGTAAGGTATAGTATTGCATAAGCTATCGTATAGCACCATCGCTTAACGCTTACTAGTTTTCCAGCCTTTTCCACTACTAGGTCTGCTGTAAAAGACGCTACTATTACGGATGCTATTGCACCTAAGATTAAATCCAATGGTGTTATAGCGCCAGTATAAGCTATGTATAATATGAATAATAGTATACTTAAACCTATTACAGATGATATACGTGCCACGTCTATTTCACCTCTTGCCTAGCCTTCTTAGATACTACCCTCATGTCTAGAGTACCATATCTACGGTAGATTAGGACCGCTACAAAGGATAAGAATACGAGAACTGCTAAGCCTATGACTATAGCGGTTACTACGAGTACCTGGGGTATTGGATCTACTGCGTATTGAGCAAATGTAGATAATTGTCTCTGTGATGGAAACTGTGTTGTACTGAAGGTACCTCCCGGATATACTGGTGGCTTGGGCGATAGGGTGTGATATCCTAATAGGACTGCAAGCATGTTCGCTGTATCGCTTAGTATTGACAACATTATTATCTTCTTTAGGAGATTTGGTCTAACCGCTATACCGTAGATACTCATGAATGTTATTAGTATAAGTGATGCATAATAATATATCCATACTATATCCTTTATCATTGTACCTTCACCTCCTTATCAAAGTTCTTTGTAGGTGCTGCCAGCAAGACAAAGACAAGTGAGAGCCCCGCGCTAACAGCGAGGAATTCTGATAGGTTGAGCCAGAACAATGTGCCACTTAATAGGGATTTTATTCCAAATACATTCACTATAGCCGATAACCCTGCTGGTGCCCATAGTTTTGCTTGATTCTGCATTATATAGGCTATACTATGCCTTAGGATTGCTAAGACAGGCACTATTATAGCTATTATGCCTATCAGTATTAATCCTGTTGTTCTGAGAGCTAGGAGCCTTTCCTTCTCCCATCCCCTCTCAACAAGTAGTCTCAGTGAGAGAGCTGCTATGACTAGTAAGGGGGCAACGGCAAAGGCTGATCCTGCCTGGAATCCTCCTCCAGGTGTGAGGTGACCGTGTACGGCTATTGAGAAGGCTATTATGGGTATTGCCGCGAAGGTTATCTTTGTTATCGTCTTAGCTATAACTGTGAGTCCTTTGCCCTTACCACTAGTTTCTGGTAGGAGCTTCATGGTTCTTACTACGGTTATAGCACCTATTATTGCTAGAAAGAATACTGTTGTCTCGTAAACAGTGTCTATGCCTCTATAGTCCCATAGTATTGATGTTACTACTTCGGGGCTGCCAGCCCATATCCACCATTTCTCTGCATTGAATGTGCTCTCTAAGAACATTGTTGCTAGAGGCCTATTACCAGTTGGGGCTAGAGGTACTATGCCAGTATATATTAGGGCGAAGGCTAGGATGAAGGCTGTAACCGTTATACATGCTCCAAGACAGATTAGCCTCTTCTCCACTTTACTCCACCTTCTCATAGCGTTCTGTACGTGATATTACTATGAGGAATAGTGCAGAGTATATACCAACACCTACCGCAACATACGCAAGAGCTAGGTCAGGGGCCAT
>JALWGO010000300.1 GCA_027038805.1 Thermoprotei archaeon | reverse complement strand
GAATAAGGTATTTCTCTATGAAGCTGTATAGGTCGTATAAGCCTTTGTAGAACTTCAACTGTATCAGCTATTTACTAACTATGTATATAGAAATAAAAGTTTTTATATTACTAGAATGATAGTTTTGGTATAGAGGTTTTGGTCTTGAGTAGTAGAAGTTCTCCTCAAGTTACTAGTTTGTCTCCTAGGGATATAGTTGATTTTGCTGTGAGGGCTGGTGTTGCGGCTAAGATTGAGGGTATTGATAAGACGCAGGTGGCTAAGTTATTAGAGGTTTTATGGAATAGTCCTGAGGATAGGGCTATTGATATTGTTATCCTACATATTATTAGGCAGGTTGGCCGTGACCGTATTAGGATTAATACGGCTAGGTATCTTGTGCGGGGATTGGTTAAAATCAAGAATTCTTATGGGAGCCCTAAAGAGGCTAAGTCTATTGCTGCTGAGTTTCTTGGTTTGTTTAAGTGGGTTTATGAGGGCATTCAACGTATTCGTGTGAATATTCGCTGGAACGAGTTGAATAGTATTAACTTAGAGGAGTTGTTGAGGCGTATCAATTATATTAGATAATATTTTTACTTGGTGAGAGTCTTTGAGTAGTGAGTGGTGGCATGATTTCCATGAAGTCTTGGTTAATGTGATTGATATTGTAGGCGTTGCTGTTAATGAGACGTTGTTGAGGGTTGGCGCTGGTAAGGAGGTGTTGGGTGAGGTTGATAGCCCTGTTATAAAGTATCCTGATGGTTCACCATTTATCCCCGGGTCTAGTATTAAGGGTGTTTTTAGGAGCTTTGTTGAATCCTACCTATACAATGTCATAATTGGTAATATCAAGAACTCTAAGTGTAATAGCGTGTTTACTAGTATGAGTGTTAAGGCAGATGATTTTATCAATAAATGCGTCAACATCATTGGTGAGAATGTTGAGAAATCAGAAGAGTATTGTATCAATCATGCATTGTTTGGTTCCCAGGCTGGTTTCAGTCACCTAGTATTCTTCGATATGGTTCCAGAGGGTAATGTAGGGCTTATGGTGAAGCCTGGTACGAGTATTGACCGGTTTTTGGGAAGTGTTCGTGAGGGAACATTGTTTAAGGAGGAATACATCGTACCTAGAGTTAAGTGGAAGTTTAGGCTTAGGATCTATGGCGTCTTGGGAAAGAGTGATGATAAATGGTGTTGTGCGAGAGAGGCTTTAGCGGCTGTTTTGGAGGCGTTTACTACTACTGGTCTTAGTGTTGGTGGCCGTAAGTCGGCTACGGGTGGTTTACTGAAACTAAACCCGGTTGTTAAGATAACCCGTTTTAGTGGTGGAGGCATTGTTGAGAAGGAGTTACCGATTCAAGAGTTTATTGAAAAATTGAGGAGGTGTAAGTAGTGTCCTCAGAATATTCTTGGATAGGCCACTTTGATAGATACAGAGTAATAGAAATACATGGTGTTGTAGTCAATAAGGAGCCATTAAGAATAGGTGCTGGTAAGACTAGTGTACTAGGCTCGCCTATAGACTTACCAATACTTAGAGTCAGGTTGAATGATCGTGATGTCCCCTTTATCCCGGGGTCTTCTTGGAAGGGCGTGTTTCGATCATATTTTGATACAGTAATACGGAGTAATGGTGGGTTTACATGCGAACCTACCGGTAAGGCAACATGTATGAGCCAGCCAGTGGTTTGCGATTACTGTGGCTCTGAGATAGAAGAAGACAGGTTAGAGAAGATTGCTAGAAGACTATCAGCAGCTGGTAATTACCAGGTGCTTAGAAGGCTTTTGTGGGAGAATCTATGCTTATCCTGTAAGCTCTTTGGATCTCAGAGCTATAAGAGTAAGATAGTATTCTACGATTCTTTTCCATTATCAGAGGTAAGGATTGGTGTTAGAGCAGGTATAGCTATTGATAGGAGAACGGGCGCTGCTGCTCAGAGAGCACTATACCAGGTAGAATACATTGAGCCTGGCGCCGAGTTTAGCTTCCATATAACAATGGATACTATCCCTAACTATGCTGTCGGACTCCTAGTTCAAGCATTAAAAGACTTGAAGGCAGGGCTCGTAAAGATTGGCGGCTTTAAGACTCGTGGCTTCGGATTAGTAGACTTAAAGGACATCGTAGTAGAGGTTAAAGTATTCCATGAGAAGGGGGGAAGTATAAGAGATAACAAGATAGTTCTCAGCCCACTAGACA
>JALWGO010000299.1 GCA_027038805.1 Thermoprotei archaeon | reverse complement strand
GTCGAAAAATATCCCCCAACTAGCATATACTTGGGGCCTACCAGTAGCAATAATAAACGAGGCTTCAAGACTAAGCGATCATCGATCACTAGATATAATAAAGAAAACAATAGAATGCAACGCCGATAACATAGATGAAATAATAAAAAAGAAGAAAAAAGATATACCGCCAACAGATATCGGCTACGCACTACACCTCGCAATACTAGCACGCACCCTAAACAAGCTCAAAGAACACAACATAATAACACTCAACGACAACGAAGCCATAACAGATCTAGCAAGCCTACTAAGAACAACTAAAGAAAGAATCCTTCAGCTAGGTGCTAGCGGAATAATATTCGAGTCTATAAGCCTAGAAGTACTAACAATTCTATCAAAAATAATACCAGCACTCCTCACAACAATATCAGACAAATACAGTGAGAAATCAAAACGCGGTGAAGAAGGAGCAATATGCATACTAAAAGAACTAATAGGAGACCTAAACAGAATAGCTGGCAAACCATGCTAAACCATAGAAAAAGAGGTACAACAACACTATGACCATACAAGACAACAATACACTATACGAGGCAACACTAACAAACCACACACCAGCAATGATAGGCGGAGCAAACCAAGGATGGATAAACATCAACGGATCAATAGACTATCCCAGACCAACAGATATTGCTGGTAAAACAAGATGGTGGCTAAGAAGCATAATATCAGCAGGAATATACGAACAATACAATAAAGGAATACCAATAAACCAACTCGATAAGATAGCAGGAGAACTCATGGGTAAAATAGGAAATAATGAGACATCAGCTTCAAAAATATCAATAATATTGAGACCCGTCAACCTACACGAATATTCTCTAACGCTAAGGAGTATAAAAAATAGATATTATCAGCAATTGAAAAAACTACTAGAAGAGCAATCACGTCATTCTAGCAGGGGTAGGAGAAGTCAAATAAGAATAAGCTGGCATTTACTTCACAATACTTGTCTCAACGAATTAATACACAATAAAGGAGAGTGTCCAGAAGAAAACGAAGTATGTTGCGCGCTTGCATCGTCAAGAGTACTATTGGGGTTACTGGGTAAGGATATTAGAGAAGCAATACCACTCTTACCAATACCGCCTAAAACAATTCAACTGAAAATACAGGTTAAGAAAAGACCTGGAGCAGAACTAAATGAAATAGAGGAAAGAATTCTGGGACTAGCCTTAGGTCTAGCCCTATATGCTTCTGGTATCGGGAGAGCCCAAACAAGAGGATATGGGAAACTAGAACTATTGGAGGAAGAGAAATCGGATAGTATATTAGGTGAAACAATTAGGGAAGTCTATGAAAGACTAAGCACGTATCATGACGCGTGGGAGTATATTGCAAAACAAGCATTAAGTATCTCACAAGAATACTTGTCGAGAAAACAAGACTTAGACAGAATGATAAAGAGTACAAAAACGTCGAATTATATACCAAGAGCATACACGTTACATCCAAAAACTATTGATGCATGGAGTGGTGTATGCACAAGAATATATTCACCAAAAATGGACAATTGTACTCGGTGTAAGCCTGGGCAAACCTGGTGTACTGTAGCAGCAATATCACAAGCAGTAACAAAACAATACATGAAAGTATACTTGGCTTGGAAAAGCGGTAAACTATATGGAGGAAAAGCTCCATGGAAACTACATGGGGCTCCTCTAATAACAATGTATCTAGGCATGGAACGATCTGTAAAGAAGGAAGGAAAAATTACGGGATACATCTTCAATAATGATTATAATAGAATGTTGTCACCATTAATATTTGTTCCTCTAAAACAGCGGGTTAACTCAATACTATTTGCGAGAATTATTGAGCCATCTCTATTAGAAAGATATGTTAAATACATTGACCGTAGAGAACATAGTATTAGAGAGTTACTTCGTATAATTAAGCAGGCCCAGGAAGGCGTACACAGGGATAGTGATATAGTACAATTACTCGAATACATTAAGAAAACTGGAATTCCGACCCAATATTATGAGAGCCTATATGATGTTCAGAATGAATTCTCAATTTTGAGGTTGAGATTTTTCGCAGAATTACCTAACCGCATTCTCGGTTTAGAAAAAGTTTTAGAGTGTGATAGTTGTTGAGGGGATTTCAACAGGCAGTGTTCGAGGGCTTGAGTAGATTATTTGCTGGA
>JALWGO010000298.1 GCA_027038805.1 Thermoprotei archaeon | reverse complement strand
ATAGTGTAAACTACAACTACTATGTCTACGGCCCATTCAAGACAAGCTTCCACCAAGTCTGGGGCCGCGTAGACCCGTGTAGCCTACCCTTCACGGGATATAGTTCAAGCGTTATCCTAGGCGATGGTGAGAAAGCAGTTATATGGATAAGAGTAGAAATAGCAAACACTATAAACATAACATCCATAACAATAACACCAGTCTTCGAGAACTGGAACCAGTAATCCTACTCTCCCCTTCCCTCATATTTCATTGTGTTTCAGTTATTCTAGTTTTAGAGGCAAGTATATTTAAGGGAGAAAACATTCTCTCCTCCTTAAAGGAGATCGCGTCCTCCACGATAATCCTGGGTGTCTACTAGATGCTTAGCGCTAGACAGCTAGTACTCGTTGCCATTGTATTAGCGGTTGTCGGTTTAGTTGGCTTCGTTATAGGATATTATAGCTGGATGTTTAGGCCAAACAATATTGGATACAGTGTTAGTAGTCTCGGAAACACTGTTATTAGGATGAAGGCTTTTGACGTAGACGACTTGATAAGAATGTTTAATCATTCTAAAATAGTCTTAAACCAAACCTATAATAATGGAACGAGAACACATTCTTATATAGTAATAGACAAGCTCGGCCTAGAAGAGATAAACCATACACCCGTGTATCGTGTTAAATTAGAGGCTGTAAGCGGTGAGAACAAGAGTATAGCTTTCATATGGATTACGAGGGATTTCTCAAAAATACTATTATTCCGATCCGGTGGAATGGAGTATACTAATAAGACTGCTGAATACTATGGTAGAATAGTCTTAAGTGCACCATCCTTTCTCTTAACAGCTATGGCTATGAACATCTTATTCGATATAAATGTATCCAATGGTAAGGCGACGGCAACCACATTGCACTGGAATATAACATCACTCAATACTTCAACAATAAAGCTGGGAGGCCGTGAATACCAAGTTATCATGGGTAAAGCGGTTAAAGCAGTAAACTCTACAATTAATAGAATGGTATGGTTTAAGGCAGTGAACATTAATGGAACATGGTATCTGCTCTACGTTAGGGTAACGGATAAGGATGGAACTTATACTGTAAGCATAGAGGAATTATCGTAAAAATAGAATAATGTTGTTAAAGGATGGAGGAGACATTACACCCTATAGGCATGGAATACAGGGTATAGTGACTTCCCCGTACTCAACCATCTATTCCTCTATAGGAGTAACCCGTATAGCCTCAACCGGGCAATTCTCTACAGCCTGCATAGCCTTCTCATATAATTCCTCTGGTATGATTCCCTTAGACTCTTCAGCTGTAGTCTCGGTTTCATAAGGTTCACGTACCTTGTTCTTACCATTATCTCCTCCAAGCTCAAATATCTCCGGTGCGAGAGCAGGTGCTACGCCGCAAGCAATACACTTGTTCCTATCAACGACGACAAGGTATTTCTTAGCCAAAGACTTCTTACACCTCTACGGTACTCGTAGTTATGCTAGTATCATAGTCTAGACTAGTAGAATAAAAACCTTAGTCTTTGAACCCATACACGAAAGACTAATAACATTCCACCCCGATTATGGGGGTTAAAGGTGGGAGAGGCTATGAGGGGTAAGCTATCCCTCATAGTAGTCGTATTATCAATAATAGTGCTGGCACAGACAATACATGGAGTAGCAGTGACTCCTGGCTACGAGGTATTGTATAAGGAATACAAGGGATTCTATACTGGTGATAACTGGGCTATAGTGGTACTAGAAGACGCCTTGAAAATATATTCTAGTGAAGGCAACTATAGTGTTAAGAACCCCTTCAATCCCAGTCTAAGATACTATTTCATTCCTTCAGCAAAACTAGTTGTAGCTGTTAAGCCCGGTGGACTAGTGAGTCTTCCAAAGCTAGGGGTAATGAGTGTTAATGGCACTATAGTGAAAGAGCTTGATACAGTCTCCTCAATATACATTAGCGGGGAAAAACTATACTATACGTTCAAGAAGTCCTCCGGCAAGGGCTTCGGCAAATACCTGTTATACTTGAAAATACTACCAGGTAATAAGACCTTAAACCTAACAAGCCTAGCCCTAAAATACAATGAAACTGGGTTCCAGGTAACACCAGCAGAAGATGAGAGGCACGTGTGTTTGATGGGGATATCAAGCCACATACTAGTATTAATGGATACCGTGACTGG
This sequence comes from Thermoprotei archaeon, assembly GCA_027038805.1. Taxonomy (GTDB): domain Archaea; phylum Thermoproteota; class Thermoprotei_A; order Sulfolobales; family WANQ01; genus JALWGO01. The sequence goes on along the minus strand of JALWGO010000298.1, from coordinate 17 downwards.
AGAGTATAAAGACTATG
>JALWGO010000297.1 GCA_027038805.1 Thermoprotei archaeon | reverse complement strand
CTGTATCGGGCTTACTCAACCCCACTATCTCGTTAATGAATATATAGGGTAGGTCTCCGCCAGCAATAGATAAGACGAAGTTTAAGGAGAAGCCAGATAGAATAGTAAACCATACAATACCACTCCAACCCCCAACCCCTCTACCAGACCCTCCCGATACCCTATCCCTAGCGACACGGTCCTCACTCCTAGCTGGTGGGAGAATAAGGACGAGAGGAATACATGACGCGAGGACAAGAGAAGCTAGAACAAGTATAAGCCAATCACCTAGCCCCACGAGGAGAGCGTAGAAAGCATTAGCGGCAAACACCCCTAACCCACCCATGGAAAAGTATATCGAGTAAGCCCTCCCCCTCCACTCAACCGGAACATAGGCTGCAACAAGATACTGTAGGGGAATCCATAACAAGCCAGCGGCAACACCCTGGCCAAACCTTATCAACAATGCCTGCCAAGAAGCACCAATAAAACCATAAGACAATACTAGTAGAGAATTCAAAAATAATCCAATAACGGGTAAGAGGATAAAGTTACGCATCCGGCCAATACTCTTACCAGCAACAACAGCAAACAATGCGCGACCAATAAAATAGGAAGTAGATAAACCACCAATAATGAGGGCAGAAGCTCCGAGAACATCACGGACACGAAAAGCTACAACGGGAACACTAAGCCTATAACCCAAAGTACCGAGAAAACCTACTGCAACAACCAAACCATAGTAAATGTATTGTCTCCCAGGTATATTCTCTGGCACCAATATCCCCTTAAGAGCACTACTTGTTGCTACGATGCTATATGACCACTAGGTAGCCTCTTAGGAAGAGATAATTAATCCTACCACGTTCTTAGCTTTATACTGTTATCCATTACTTATAGACTAGCCTCAATTACTAAGAACCGTCTTCCCGTCCCGAGGCTTGTATTTCTTCTTTGTATGCTGGTTTGAGGCCTAGTTTGTCTAGTATCATTGCTGTTGTAGATGATGTTAGCCATAATCCTAGGATCCCGGCTATGATTGATCCCACTATTATTCCTGGGAGCTTTATGTTTACTGTTATTAGGGTTAGTATGGGTGAGGTTAAGAATACTATTACAATGTAGACTAGCGTGTATGTTAGGTAGGCTCCACTTGTTGCGAGAGCTATGCTTGTTTGTAGTGCTTTTCCTATTCCCTGGTCTGCTAGGATTATTATGTATGGTGTAGCGTATATGAAGTAGTAGAGGATTATTACTAGGGGAAATAGGAATAATGCTGCAACCCCGGATATGAGCGTTATTGTGGCGAAGAATAATCCTATTAGGTCGTAGAGTACTAGGTCTATGATTCTACGCGGAGTACTCTTTGGCTCATAGCCTAGTCCCTTAGAGGATATAAGCCTAATATAGTAGAACGATATAATAGAGTTAACAATAAGTGATAAGAGAGCTATAAAAAGCCATAGGGATACGGGATAGCTAGCTGGAGTTGCGGGAGGAGGTTCTACGAAATCCCATACCGTAGGAATAGTTATGGGCAAGGTGATGCGGAAGCCTATGTGGAAGCCATTAAACTCTAAGACTCGGCGAATATTATCAATACTCATAAACGCTAGGAAAACGTTAACGAGGAATAAGCCGAATACACGTGATAAAGCCCTCCTACCCATACCATAGTATTCGAGAACCACCGTGGAGAAACCCTCTACCAAGCATCTTCTTAGAGAATAGCTAGGGGGAGACTAATATAACTTTAACATTACGAAATGAAATCCTTTTCCTCTAGCATAGCAGACTTATAGTTTAATGAAAGGAGCTTATCTGCTTCTAACTACTCTAATTGGGAAAAGATTAATTGCTTATGGATTTCTTAGGAGACTCTATTAGAAGTTTGTAAAAGAATTAAATGATGAGGCTATTGTTTAAACCCTTCTTTAAAGCGTTATTGTGCAATAATTCCATAACATTAAACTAGTCTATATAGATATGGACAAATTTAATATTTGGTGAATACAGGGAGTAATGTATAGGTGAGGATTGTGTCAACATTAAAAATACAGAAGATAATTAATGGAGCGAGGAGTACTAGGTATGCTAAAATTAAGAGGTTAAGAGAGCTTGGAGTTCTTGAGGAAACTAATGGTAAATTGACTGTAAACTATTTCTCACCCTATACATGGCGTATCCTCTACGAAGATCAAAGCAGTGAATACGTGGTTTTCA
>JALWGO010000296.1 GCA_027038805.1 Thermoprotei archaeon | reverse complement strand
GGTAGGCTACACTAGCTGTCGCAACATATGGGACTCTATGTGAAACCATTATTAGTGGTAGATCCTTCTTGTGCTCGCGTTTACCCTTCCAAGTAGTCGTCGTCCAAGCACCATAAGGTGTTAAACTGCTCCTCTGAATACCTGTATTCATATATGCCTCGTTGTCAACACATATGTAGATGATATTATCGTTTCTCTCTGCAGCACCGCTAAGACTAGCAAACCCTATATCAGATGTTCCGCCATCGCCTGCCCATACAACCACAACTGCATCCTTACCCAACATCTCGTAAGCAGCTGATAACCCAGCAGCAGTTGATGCTCCAGCAGCAAAAACAATGTTCACTGTTGGGAAATGATAAGAGTTCTTCGGGATAATACCTTGTATAACTGAAGAACACCCAGCCGGTACTACGAGTATAGCTTTATCACCGAGAGCCATACCCAGGTATCTAAGTCCCATTGCTTCAGGGCAGCCTGGGCAAGCCGCGTCTCCAGGTCTAACGTATTTTATATCGGGTTCCTTTCTTAAGTTCAGAGACATATATTTATCACCTCTTGTGACTAAAGAACCATTCCTGTCTTTTTACGAACCAGCCTCTCTCTTCTACTTCGTCTACAAACTTTGAGATAATATCCATGATATCTCTATACCCTACATCTACTCCACCTATACCAGCCAAGACTCCTTTCATAGCTGGTGGCTTACCGTTCATCGATAATATCGAGGAGACCTCTATGAACAAGGGACCAGCACTACCAAAAGATATTGATCTGTCCATTACTAGTACTCCTTTCTTACCGCTAGCATACTCAAGGATTTTCTCGACTGCTAATGGACGGATAAATCTCACCCGCATTACACCAACATTGTATCCATTCTCTCTTAACTTGTCTACAGCCTCCTTAGCGTCACCTGCCCAAGCCCCCATTAGAGCTACAAGGTATTTTGCATCACTGCACTTGTAGCATTCGATGAGTCCGCCATAGCTTCTACCAAAATATTCTCCATACTCTCTATCGACTTTCTCAATAATCTTCTTTGCTCTCTCCATAGCTCGCTCTATATCATATCTCATCAACATATAGTCTTTGGGATATGCTATATTACCCATACTATACCTGTTTTCAGGATCAATAACATAGAGTTGCTTGCGCGGTGGAAGCCATTTATCGACATCCTCCTGCTCTAACACATCTACAGGAGCATAGGTATGGCTTAGTATAAACGCATCCAAGCCCACTATCATCGGTAAATTAACATCATTATCCTCAGTTATCCTAAATGCTTGTAGTGTTAGGTCAAAGGCCTCCTGATTATCCTCAGCCATAGATATAATCCAACCGGTATCACGCTGATCCATTATATCTGAGTGATCAGTCCAAATATTCCATGGAGGACCTATTGCTCTAGTAACAACAGCCATAACCACTGGTACACGCGCACCAGCAGTCCACCACAAGACCTCATGCATGTATAATAGACCATGGCTAGCAGTAGCTGTAAAGGCCCTAGCACCACCAATAGCTGCACCAAAAGTAGCTGCTAGAGCCGAGTGCTCGCTCTCAACACGTATAAGCTTAGCATTCATCTCCCCATTCTCAACCATTTGTGATATTTTTTCAACAATAGTAGTCTGCGGCGTTATCGGGTAAGCAGCCACTACTTGTACCCGAGCCCTCTTAACAGCCCAGGCTACAGCATAATTACCCGTTAAAGTAAGAATCCCCACCCCGAATCACCTCTCAGGTATGAATGCTATGGCTTTTACTGGACAAACATCAGCACATATACCACAGCCCTTACAATATTCATAGTCTATTACTACTCCATCCTCGCTCTTAGATATTACTGAAAACGGACAATAAAGCCAACATAGATAACAGTTTATACACTTAGAGTAGTCTATTACTGGCTTAAATGTGCGCCAACTACCAGTTTTACCCATAGCTGCCTCGCTTGTAACCGATAATGGTAAGATATTGTCTTTTATCTTTATTAAATTAGACATATGGGGACACCTTGGAGAACTTATTTAGGTTATTTTCCTAACACTCTTGAATGCACGTTCAGCTGCTACTGCGTTGATTTCTCCGAGTTTGCCGGACCAGTTGGTCTTTATAGCCTTAACAACACTGTCAATAGAGATGTTGCCTAGTACTTTAGCCATAGCTCCCAGCATGGGCGTGTTTATTAGAGCCCAGCCAGCTACAACGAGTTTTAACTCTAATGCTATCCTAGTAGCGTCTACGTAGTAGACTTCATAGGATCCCTTCACTTCTATTGGTTCCGGAGAATTCACCAATATTTTACCCCCCGGTTTAAGCCCAGCTAATACATCAACAATCTCAAACAACGATGGATCAAAAACAACAACCATATCAGGCTCCTTTATCTCACTATGAATCCTTATCGGCTTATCACTAATTCTAGCAAAGGCTAGTACAGGAGCTCCACGTCTCTCAGCGCCAAAGAATGGGAATGCTTGGCCATACTTTCCCTCGAAGAGGGCAGCAGTAACAAGCAGGTTTGCGGCAGTAACAGCACCTTGACCTCCGCGTCCATGGATTCTTATTTCAACGAACATAAATGAACTCCATGTGTAGTTATATTGTATATGCGAGAAATATAGTTTTTGTTAAACTAGAATAATATAGGTACTCGAGTGTGGAGGAAGAGGGAGAATGCGTATACCATCACCGGAAGAGTTACGCAGACTTAGAAAGAAGGCTGGTTTAAGTCAGAGAGAACTAGCGAGACTAGCTGGAGTAAGCCAGTCACTCATAGCTAAGATTGAGAAAGGCGAGGTTAATCCTAGGATCTCTACTCTTATGAAAATAATACGAGTACTTGATGAGAGCCTTAAAGAAGATTCGGTAGCAAAATACATGCATGTACCAGTTATTACTGTTAAACCGAATACACATGTCTGCAATATTGTTGAAATAATGGATAAATATGGTATATCTCAAGTACCTGTAGTAGACGATAAGAATAGACCTATAGGAACAGTCTACGAGAACACCATTATGAGAACTCTTCTAACATACAAAAATATATCTCATTTAAGAGCAATAGACATAATGGAGGATCCCCTCCCAACGGTAACCGAGAATGCATCAATACGCACGGTCATGCAGCTCCTAGTAGATTATCCAGCCGTACTTGTAGTTGATAGAAGAGGTGTAAAAGGCATAGTAACAAAGATTGACGTGATCAAGAAGATAGTTGAACAATCAGAGAAGGCCTAGAGATAGTGTCTCCAGTGGAAGCAGAGGGGTGTAAACCGGGGGGTTAAACATAGAAAACAGAGATACCTAATAGAACAACATATAATATAGCATATGATAGAGTTTCTAGAACCCTCAAACCCCACATTTTCCACTGGAACAAAGTACATCTACATATAGCTGTTTAAAGAATACTTGACTTGAACATAGCATTAGTTTATACAAAAAGATATATAATTGAATTAATAATGAGCATAGATATGTGTATAAAATGGGTATGATATGTGTATCTGAACTAGAGGGGTACCGGGCTTCTTTGCGTAATTTATTGTTGCTTTATATTATTTTATTTTGTATTGTAGATTTGGTGGGATTCAGTGGAAGTAGAGGGGTCTTTTACTCCCCGGTTAATCCATGTAGACATACCATTGTGAGATCATTACTGGTATTTTTCCACTATTTTCTCTTCCATACCTAATTTTAGGTTTAGATAAGTGATGCATGCTTGATAGAGGTGGTGTATAAACACCTATAGAGATATCCCTGTTTAATGGTATCTTTATTTTTTCTAGATTAGCTGACCGGTACCCGCATCTAGGGCATTTGTAGCCTTTTCCGCGGCCAGCTGATTTCATTGTTTTACCGCATCTAGGGCATTTAGGGTTTTTCTCGATATATGTTACCAATGATTTTACTACAAGTTTCTCAACATTGAATGTTATTCTTGGATGAGATGATGAGGGAGGTCTAACGCTTCCACCAAGGCCTATTTGATCACCTGGCAATAGCTTTAACGCTATGTTCTTCAAAGTCTTAGTGGGTTCGTAGAAGTATGCTTCAATACTAGTATGACCGTCTCCAATAACTATTACTACATGGCCTCCTCTAACAGGTTTGGGTTTTGAGAGCACTTTCCCCTCAATATAACCTGTCTGATAAGGTCTTAGCTCATTAATATCTCGCTTTACTAGATGTGCATCAGTGGCCTGATTACTCCTATAGATAGTCCATCCGAGAATAGGTTCCCGTACTTCAATCTCTTTAAAAGCCTTTATGAGAACAAGTGGATCCTCGCCGCGAAGCCCTAATAATACAGGGTCCGGGCCATGCGGTGTTATTAGAACTCTCTCCTGATCGAAATCGTAGTTTGAGAACAAGTAATCCCTATACTTTAATTCTACTTTCTTAACACTCTCAGGGTTCAAGTATCTTGTTCTCTGTCCCCAGTATTCGGGAGCGCGATATGCTAGTAGTTCAAACGTATAGTCTTCATCTAGTGTGGTGAGTGCTCCTAAGGCGGAAAGAGCTCCGATATTGCCTCTATTATTTTTATCAAGTAATATGAGTGTATTGGTTTTCTCTGCCACTTTTAATGCTACATCGGGTACTACAACGTCTGTTAGAGCTCTACGGTAAAGTTCTCTATGATAACTTGTTATCTCTCCTATATACGCTACGAGGCCTGGTTGAGTATACTTGAACTTACCCGATATTTCAGTGTATTCTATGCTCTTACTACGGGTGATCTCAAGTATTCTGTCTATCTTATCCCGATCCACGAGTATCCTTAATACTACTGCGCCATTACCACGAGTCTTCCAGGGTATCGAAGGGTTCAATCTGATCAAATTTGGATAGTCGTTGAATACAATGCCTTCTCTTAGCAAGTTCCTTATCAATAGAAATGAAAAATGAGTTGTACAGCCCCCATATGGGGTATCATGGTTGTCTATACCTATATGTAAAAGTATTTTTTTAGTGATTATGTGTCTACCTGTGTCTCTGTCTTACTTCTTCTTTAGTTCCTTACCTTCTACTACTATCATTGTGAGGGTTGATCTTACCTTGGGTAGTCTTCTTATCCTTGTTGTTACTATTTCCTTGAGTCTATCCATTGAGGGTGCTTGTACCTTTACAACTATATCATATACTCCATATACTACATAGGCTTCGGTAACTCCTTCTATGCGGTCAAGTTCACTTAATACCTCTTCCTCTGCACCTATATCGGTGTTTATGAGTACTATAGCTGTAGCCATAGGGTTGTACACCCAATTAAAGGATACCAATGTTCAAGCTAAAATACTTTACTAGCCCTTACAAAGAAGAGTACCCGATAAGTCTAGTGTGTATATGGTAGTGATAGGTTGGTTAGAATCAAGGTAATGGTCTATAGTTTTGGAGAAGACGATCCAAGCAAGTGTACTGCCGAGAAAATGGTTAGGAAGGGCTATGCTGTTAGAGCTAGGAGTGTTAGAGAGATTCCACGTAGAGCTATTGTACTGAATCCTTATTCACGTATAATGCTTTCAATAGAGGATCGATTCTTAGTAGAGAGATATGGGTTAGTTGTAGTTGATGTATCGTGGAATAAGTTGTTGGAGGGTAAGAGGTTCCCGAGGATTAACCGGGGGGTTCAACGTAGACTTCCAATACTGTATGCTGCAAATCCCATAAACTATGGAAAACCAAACGTGTTGAGCAGTCTTGAAGCAGTAATAGCGGCACTATATATAACGGGTTTTAGGCGTGAGGCCATGGAGCTCACGGGGTTGTATAAGTGGGCTAAAGTATTTATAGAATTGAATCGAGAGCTCCTTGAAGCGTATTCTGCTGCAAGGAGTAGATTAGAAGTAGAGAAAATACATAGAGAACACTTAGGATTATGAAAAACACTATAATAACTGTTTAACTAAGAGAGAAAAAGGGTCTCCAAAGGAGGCCTCGGCTGGCGGCTACGGGCCCCTAAATAAAAGGGGTCCGAGGAAACTCCGCCCTCCCCGCGGGGGCCGGGCCCCGCAAGGGGCACGGGTGATACCCGTGGCAACGGCACAGAAACGACACGGCCGCCAACGGATGTCGATGAAGCGGTGAGGCCCTCCTGGTGACAGGGGGGCAGTAACCCGCAGAGGTATGTTGGCGGATGCGATGAAACGGCCGTCCCCGGCGGGAGTAAGGCCCCGATTCCACCGATGAGGCCCGCGCGATGGTGGTGTGGGGCCGCATAGTCGGATGCCGCCGTAGTACAGAAGGCGGGTTATAGCCGGGGCCTCCGGAGAATACTATTTAATGGTCTTCCACCTATACGCTTCAGGTTTAACTATGCGTTTTCCCCTGATATTGATCTTATAGCCGCATCTAGGGCAACGGTTATCTGATGTTAGATTCCATTCTATGATTTCTGTGCCGTGTCTCCTTATCAGTATTTTACCGCATCTGGGGCAATAGGTGTTCTCGTAAGGTGTTCCGAACCCTATGTTTCCTATGTATACGTAGTTGAACCCCATTTTCTTGGCCTTATCATGTATTTCTACGAGCTTTTGTACTGGTGTTGCTGGCTTCCTATACTTGTATGCGGGATAGTATCGGTTAACATGTAAGGGTACATCTACTCCTAGAGTATCATGTATTCTCCCGAGCATCCAGTTAACGCATTCTTCATTATCGTTTGCACTTGGTACTATTAGGAGTACTAGTTCAACGTGACCTCCATTATCAATTATATACCTTGCATTACGTAATACTATTTCAGCACCATTATATACGCCAATAAATC